>JAIBBF010000008.1 GCA_019694795.1 Flavobacteriales bacterium
TAGCCAAATACGTGAAAGGTGATATTTTTATTCTAAGCGAAGAGGAGTTCGACGACTTTATCACCTTTGCCGAACCGGATATGAATTTTATAAAAAATGCTTCGCAATACGATTTAATCATGTATTTTAAAAGCAGATATAAAGAATACGATTTGTACGTAAGAAGAAAATAAAATGAAAAAACTTGTCCTCTTTTCACTGTTGATCATTTCCTCCATGCAGCTAAAAGCCCATCGCGATTCCCTGTGGGTGGATGGTCGCTATTATACAACGGATCAGTATAAAAACAACGAATTCGAATCGTGGTTTATGCCGGGAGGAGGGTACTCCATTTATAAACCGGAAGCCAGCGATTCATTGGGAATGTTTTCAGGAATAGCTATTGAATTTGCTATATATACTAAGGTCGATCAAAACGATAATCCGGGTCCATCGCATGTTCGCTGGTACACCAAATTCAACCTGAATTCTTCCAGTAAAGATGGTGTTTCCGATTTGTTTTTGTATTCCATGGGGATTGATCTATCACTCGAAAAAAATCCGAAACGAAATTTTTTGATTCCTTATTTCGGTTTGGAAGTGGGGGGGATTTCTCACAAAGCATTTGGTACATCGATTAATTTTACACCATTGGCGGGAATCCACTTGCTGTCTACCCGTAAACTTTTTGTAAATGTGCACGGCGGATATTTATATCCCGTTCGCAATTTCGAATACCTGCAGGGTTGGTTTGCGTATGCAGGAATTAATTTTGCATTGTGGCAATAAAGATCATGCGTTCACTATTGTTATTTTCATTATTACTGCTTTTTTCGTCTTGGACCGATTTCGATCCGGCATGGATTCACCGTGAAATGATTGTTTCTAAAAAAGTAAAAAGCATTGAAATTTTTTCTGTACGTCCATTCAATAGTCAGGGATCAGGAAAAAGCCGCAATTATGAATCGAAATTCAGTTTTGATGAACTTGGCAGGTTAACCAAAGAATATAGTAAATCCTATACCACCGATCGCTGGAAGGACTACTTATATTATGAGTATTTAGGAAACAGTGATACGCTTTTTTCGCGAAGGAACATCATGAGTTCAGATTCAAAACAATTTTATTATTCGGTATTTAAATCCGATAGCGGGAAATACATGGTGACCAATTTTTATGATGAATCGAATATTCGGGAGGATATCCATTGCACCTATTATTTTGATGAGAATAACCGGATAAAAAGTGGCTATGTATATACGCTAAACCCAAGGGGGAATGATACAATTACAGTTCGTCAAATCAACTTTGTTTATCATGGATCAAGCTCCATATTGGCTCAGGTGATCATTGATTACGACAGCAGAAACGATAAAAAAATTATTGAGCGACATTTTTCTAAAGAAGGAAAATTAGTTCGCGTGATCAACCGGGGGATTTTTAGTTCCTCCTCTGAAGCTCCATATTTTGAAAAGGAATTTTTTTATGATGAAGCAGGACGCTTATCTGAAATAAAAGAGACAGACAGAAAAAAAGATGTTAAAAACTGGAAGTTTAATTATCATTCCTCCGGATTTTTGAGAACGGTCGATTATAATAATGGAGTCCTATCTTTGGAGCGCTTTTATTTTATCTACTATTTTTAATCAAGGTTCAAATCCTTGTTCAGGTTAATGTGACCAGTATATTCCTGCAATGTTTCTTTCCGGTTCAGAATTTCGATATATTCCACATTGCTCAATGATATTCGCTGCCACATTTCTACATAGAAACCGTAGAGGGAAAAGAGGTGGACATTAAATCCCAAATAAATACGCGAAGCAATAAAGTCACCGTCCTTTTCTAAGCGACGATATTTTTGCTCGAGTGTCAATCGTTGAAATTCGTCCTTGCTCACCATGTTATAAGCGGATAAAGCGTGCGTGATTTCCTTGCTTGTCGATAATGAAATATAAACCGGGAACCATATCCTGAAGCGGAATACGATTTGTGTTTTGCCGGTTAAGAATTAATTTGCCGTTCACATCATAAACCGAAAAAGTGGTACTTCGGTTTAAAAACAATTCTTCTCCGTCTGCAGGATTCGGATAAGGAATTAATTGCTCTGCAATGGCGGTTTCTTCTGCCATGCTTGTCATTAAATTACTCATTCCCGGTGTAGCATAATAAAACCAAATCTTATCGTCGCTTCCATCCGGATAACATCCATAGGAAACATTATCCGTCATGCCTTCATAATGGATGCTGTCCACCATCGTAATTCCGTCGGGCAGGAATAAATACAGACTTCCGGCAGCAGCGGGTAATGTGAAATTGCAGTGCAGGTTCCCCTGTGCAAGATCATTGTCGGCCCAGAATAATTTAAATCCGTATGGAGGAATTTTGGTGCTGGAATCGCCGGCTATAATTTGGAATTGGGTAGGCTGAATCAAACTTGTACTTACAAAATAATTGTTCAGATCGATGGTGTCGGAACCGGGATTATAAATTTCAAACCAGTCATCGTATTCACCGTAGTTGTCGGCAATAAACGAATTGTTTTTAGCCATCACTTCATTAAATTTTAAATCGCGAAGTGGATCATAAGACGGATCAATGACAAAGAGTGCAGTAATGACTGAATCCGTATTGAGTGTTACCGTAATTTCATCGGTAGTTATTCCGGTTCCCTGCCATTCTAAAAATTGATAACCCGGCATGGGAATGGCTTTTAGTTGAAGGGGAATGTTTTCATAATATAATCCAGTCCATGGGTAGGTGGGACCTTCCACTCCGGGTAATTGCGGGTGGATTAATAGGCTGTTTATTTTTACCCGACCCATCACGGTGTCATTTACATTCAGCGTGATTTTAATACTGTCGCCCAGCGAAAAATAGGCTTGAAACTGATTGCGTTGTTTTTCGGGACGATACCTGGCGAAGGAATCCAATTGGTAAATAATGGCATCCCATCGTTGCAAATCCGGAACTTCATTTGCGCGATCGGCGAGGGAGGTCGACATGGAAGGATATCTCCAGCGTTCTACATGCCGTTGCATTTCGGGTCGGTAGATGTTATCGCTTTGTTGTACGATCGACTGAATACGGTTTTCTTTGAACCAGGAATTTAATAAGTCGCAATAGCGATTGATAAAGGCGGTTTTAAAATCATTATTCGTTAATAGTCCGCGTAAAATTTTCGTATAACTTCCGAATAGAGGTCCCGTTAATGTGGCTTGTTGTATGCCATTCATACTCGGAAAAACATTGCTGCAGGAACCGCCAAAACTTCCGTCCTGATCGTAAAATATCCAACGGAAACGACCGTCTTGTCCCGCCGGGGCCAACGGATTAAAACTGGTGGATTTACGCCACATGCGAGTATTGCTGTTGGGCCAGTCGCCATTACCAAAATATATTTCACTTAATTGGTAATCGATAAAATTGTCGACATCCATCTGCGTCTTTACCCAATCATAATTGGAAGAAATTGTCATATCGCTTCCATCAATAAAATCTTTGAGGTTTTGAAAAAGTAAGGAATCACTTAAGGTGCCTTCTTCTACATCACCTTCTTTATCGAGGGTGGTCACTTCCTCTTTCGGTATAGAATATTTATTGGCAAAATAATCGGCATTCAGATTTTCTTTGATGGAATGCAATCCCCAATATTCTCCATTGATAAAAACAACGACCTGACGCACATTCATGTGATCGAGAGGAATTCCTTCTACAATCAACGAAGAAATATCGTCGCGCGGAATGCAATCCGGCCGATGTCCGTTACTCCGTAAAATCAGATTATCGAAACGGTTTTGTGTTTTTCCGGGAAATAAAATGTAATCGAGATGACCCTTACCGTATTCTTCTCTGAAATTCAGTTTTAAACTTTTCTGGCAACTATGTCTTCCACCGCCACCGTGTGTACGTATTCCAACTACCGACTCAAATTGGGTGATGCCGTTTACATCAATCAAAGCAATATTCGCTTTGCGTTCCCAGTTATCACCCACTTCATTGTAATTTCCGTCAATGGCATTTCCCCAGACATAAATTCCGCGGTCGTCCGAAAACAAATCGCTGCTATCGGCAATCAGGGAAAAAATGGGTAGAGAAAAATTGCTGTTCAATTGCGGATCAACCATCACCGCGCTCGTGGTGCTTTCGCTGGGAAGTGCACCCGGATAATTCGGAAATGCTTTTGCTTTTACCACATTAAACCGATACACATTCGAATAAGGAGGTAACCATCCTCTGGTATTTGCACGTGCCGAATCGTAAGATCCCAATGGATAATTGAAGGAAGGATTCGTAGGAATTAAACTCCAGTAATTTCCTGCATTGGTTCCGATAAAACTCAACATGGTGCCTGCTGTTAATACAGGATCATTGACATCTGGTTCAGATCCATCGATGGTATAGTGTATGGTGACATTCGGATCGTGATGCAAAAAAGATAATAACTGATCGGAAGAATAAACTCCCGTTGAGGGTTGAATAGCCGGAGCAACAGTTACTCCCCAATAACCCATGCCATTGTTGGGATCATTAAACGTAGGCGAAGAAAAAAATGAAAGTACATTATTGGTATTTCTTCCGTAAGAGTAGGGGGCAGGACAATAAGGCAAAGTCATTGAATCTAGCAAATTCAAAGCCGGATCGGTCAGGTATAAAAGTTCACCTTGCGACAATGAAAAATTGGAATGGAATTCCGGATTCACCAGATTTTTTCCGCTGGCAAACACGATCACCACTGCACCGGGTGATACATTTACAGAGGGAAAGGTCCACTTGGAAGGATTACCGATTTTATCACTCAGGTGATAGCCGGCAAGATTAACGGAGGTAGAACCGTAGTTGCGAATTTCAATCCAGTCTTCAAACGAAGATTCAAAATCCATTACCGGACCTAAATTGTTTATCACCACTTCGTGAATACGAATCTGTGCCGATGCGAAATGAAAGGAAAAACAAAAAAGGAAAAATAAAATCCGGTTTCTCATTATTATAAAAATAGAGAGAAGAAAATCGGTTTACAAGGAAATCGGTTGAAAAATGATGAATTAAAGGCGCATTTCCTTGGCGTGGCGACTCGTCTTTGCCGGATTCCAAGGGTCCTTATAGGAGGCTTTGAAGAATAGTTCCGAAAAATAGGCTGCACTCCTTACAATGCGGAGGAAATATCCGAAATAGAAAACCATCAAAGGAATGTAAATCAGGAAATAGGTTATAGGCGCATTTTTTCTGGCACGAAAGGGTGAAAAGAATAAAAATTTGAAATAATTGTTGACCGAATACAAAAAGAAATTCATCACAATAATGTATTTCAACTGTGAAGGAAAATCCACCAGCATATCGAACAAATAAAAATACCAGAAAACATTCAGCACTAAATTGTAAGTGATGTTTTCGGCAAACGAAATAAAATTTCCGAGTTTGAAAGATTGATTGGGGACAAATACATCACGGTGTTTACGCAAGCGAAAGCGGATTAATGATTTATCCCAGCGCAAACGTTGCTTGATTAATTTGCGGAAGGTATTGGGAACACTGGTCTGACAAACCGCCAATGGTTCAAAATAAATTCGGTATCCGAGTTTTCTGATTTTAACAGTGATATCGCCGTCGAGTCCCGGACCAATATCCCAACCGCCAATACGGTCCATTACATCTTTACGAAATGCACCAAAGGCTCCGGAAATAACACGGTAAATTCCCAAATGCGAAGTCACGATTCGTCCCACCGATATGGTATCGGAATATTCAATGGCTTGAAGTGTAGTGGCCAGACTTTCTTTATAATTCCTTACCTGAACGTTTCCACCAATAGCACCAATGCGTTTATCGAAATAAAAGGGCACCAGAATATTTTCAATCGCATCGCGGTCGTAGGAACAATCGGCATCGAGGTGTACAATGTATTTTCCTCTGGCGTAGCGGAGTCCGAGATTTGCAGCAGATGCTTTTCCTCCGCGAACATCATTGCGAAGGAACATACTGATCAATCCGTTTTTCTGCAGGTTTTTACAAATCTCCGGCGTGGCATCGTCTGAACCGTCATCAATAATGATTAACTCATAATTGGTGTAGGTTTGTTCACGAAGTGATTTGGCAAGCTTAAAAATATGTTTTCCTTCATTTTTACCGGGGACAATAATCGATACTAAAGGCGATTCATCCCACATCAGTTTACGCGCTTCTTTTATTTGCTTGCGTTGTACCCAGGATTTAAATTTCCAGGAAAAAAGGGCAATGGTTTCAACAAAAACGTAACGGAAAAATTCAAATAAAACGTAAAACCAGAAAATACGAACCAATTTCCAGTATCCTACTGAAGCAAGATAAGCGAAAAAGTCGTCCCAGAATTCTACCATTAATCCCCAAAATCTTTGGTGAGTTGCTGAATCTGCAATTCGTGCGAAAGTTTGGTGTTCAGCGGGAGGACATTGTACTTGATGTCCACTTCAAAATTCTTAAAGTTTTTACTGATCAGTCGCGAAATAATTCCGCAAATCTCCTTTAAGATATTATCTGCAACTTTCGTTGGAATTTCATTGAGCGATAACAGTACAACATTCACGTTCTGGAACGAAATCAAATCCGACGAACGAATATTTCTGCGGATAATTTCTACCAGGTCGCGCAATAAGGCACGCTGAGAACTGGCTCCGATCATGGAATATAATTCCCCTGCATTTTTTAAATAGATTCCTGCAACGTTCGACGAATAATCGGTTTGTTTTAAACGTTCAATCTCATACTTGATCATCGTTTTAAACGTCTCCAGTTTTACGGTACCGATAAAGTCCTCAATGTCTTTAGATGTACTTACATATCCGGTCTGTGCACTGGTTTCACCTTTTTTGGTGATGCGGTACGATTTAATGTGTTTCGGAATCAGGTACTGCACATCGGTGTCCTGCGTACACACCATGCATTTCGCTTTAACACTGATATCCTGAAATTTGCTGCTGCATTTTCCGCAGGTGTAAATAATGGAAGGTTTGTCGTAATCTACACCAATGTGACGAAGCATTTTATTGCATTTCGGACAATTCAGCTGGTTGTCGATCTCATTTTTAAAATCGGAAATAGGTCCGATGTAAGCGCATGGAAAATGGTGAATCAAATCTTCACTGTCGGCATTCGTGCTGCCGCAATGTGGACAAACCTCTCTAAAGCTTAAATATCCGCCTGAACAGGAATTACAGAGATAAATCCGGTCGAGGTACTCTCCGGCGAATAATCCTTCTTTCTCTGCAATTTCCATAATGTCGAGCACCTGGAATTCGTCGCGATAATTAAAATTGATAGAGATTTCGGGAAATGTATAACCGATTCCTGAATTGAAATAGGGGAGGGGATTTAATTCTTTTTTATCGCGGGTGTAAAGCAGATTCAACACTTTATCGATCATCTGTGCTTCGAACGAAAGTGATTTTGTAAATGATAAATCTGCAATTTTTAGATAAATCTGCTGTATCACCGGAATCACCATTTTTACCTGATCGAGGGAATAAATTACACCGTCAATCAGATTATTTACCAATGGATCGCGGTTTTCATTTCCCTTCAGCATAAAGATGGGCTTCAGGTAAAATTCGGGATTCAGATGCGCTCTGATTTTTTTGAGAATATGCAAGGAGTAATTTAAATCGCCCGACTCAATGATAATCGCATCATAAATCAAGGCATGCTCCGTACGGAATGATGATCCCGTGTAGGCAATAAAAAAACGATAGCCTTCGAATTCGAGTACGTTTTCATTGACTTCAAACAAATGTTCTTGTCCGCTATCCATATCAGAATTTCGATTTGGTTATGTTTACACTCATCTTGTAAAAGGCTTTCCAGGTTCCAAGTTCAGCGCTATCCAGTGGGAAAATATCGGCAACCAGACTTCTTGTCGTTGGCTCATATTTTTTCTGGAATTCCTCCGGCAATGTATTCGTTGCGAAATAAAAACGACGAATATATCCCCGGCTGCTGGATCCATCTGGAAATTCAATATTTACTTCATCCCCCTCGTGCAACTGATTCATGTCTTCCTGCTCGAAAAATGCTTTGATAAAAATATTTTGCGGTTGGTGAATCGACATGATCACTTCCGATTTCACTGCGACTTCAAAAGGCTGAAAATTAATTTTGGTAATGGTTCCGCTCAAGGGCGAATAAAATACTTTTTTACCATTGTCATCCCCACCGGCTCCTCCGTTATTGTTGACTTTCATGTTCGCAGGAGCGTTTTGTCCACGCATACTGTAGAGTCGACCCAAATAAGTTTTACTCATTCGGATGTCGTTTTGCAATTTTTCTATTTCGAAATGCAGCGATGCAATGGAATTTTCCAATTGATCGAGTGTTGATCGGGGAATGATATCCAGGATCACTTCATTGCGTGTTTGTTCCAGTTTTCCTTCTTGCAACAAAAGCATTTCCTGACTCTCCTTTAAGCGGATTTCATTTCCTGCAATTTGTTTGCTGAGATTATAAATTTCACGCTCTACCCATTCTTTATCGCCTCCGCCCATACTCATGGCTGCAGATCCACCGTTGGAGCTGAATCGACCGAATGCATCTTCATCTTCGAAATACGTAAAGAGTGAATCGCCTTTTTCAACACTTTCCCCCTCGGCAACATGAAACTCAAGAATCCGGCTGTCGTCGGTATTCATGATGTTTACTTTTTCAAACAACACTTGTCCATCCGCATCGATGTATATGAATTTGTGATACACATAACGCAGAAAGAAGAAAAGAATCACTACCAGAATGATAATATAAATAAGGCGGTCCCAGTTAAACGGCACACGCGATTTCTGATCCTGTTCCCAGGTTCGTATCATCGAATTTCCACGCTGAAAATTGATGTTTTTCATCGGAGATTCCTTTCATCCATTTCAATCAGTCCACCCAAATCGTGAATGGCAAACTGATCGTAATTGTTTTTATGATACATATCAATCATGTATTTTTCCATGGCCGATTTAGTTCCAAAATCCTTAGTGCGGAGGGCGACCACTATCTTATCTTTTAGTGCTGAATAAGGTGCTATTTTACGTTCGATATATTCCGGTTTAATGTTTTCATAAGCCATAAAATAAACCTTGTCACAAAGTGAAAATATGGATTTCATGTTTTCTTCCGGATAATGCAAAGGCACAGAAACACTGAGTTCCCAATGATGTTCTTTACAGTAATTCCCGGTTTGTAACAACATGGCCTGATAGCTTTGCAAATAACTTTCCTTCTTGCTGTCCCAATCCGGAAATGTATGCGGTTCCACATCAAGATGTATGCCTTTAATGGTGGAATCGGTGAAATTCTTTAATAAAAAAGCTAATTCTTCCGCCGGATTTTTCTGAATGAATTGGTTATCGCCAATCATCAGGTGGACATCCACTTCCGGAATTAAAGTGATCAGCTCACGGATTTTACGGGTGTTCTCTTCGTCGCGGTTAAGCGAAATCACCACCTTGTCGAATTTATTGTAACGGATGTATTCGGCAACAAATTCAACCGATTTTTTGGCCAGTACCGTCGACCAGATATACACGCTTTTTTCAGTCATGGCGTCGAGATCAAAATAATTGGGAATGTCGAACGATTGTGCAATTTCTTCGGTTTTGTTTCTTCCGCTCATGGTATAAATGCGAAGTAATTTTAGATAGAGACTCTGACGTATATCCAGCAATTCCATCTTTACGGCAAGCATGTCGTCCAGTAAAGTGAGTCCTTCAATCGGATTAAAACGCAGGGGATCCAAACGAAGGGTGGCATTCATTTTACGGAGTAATTCCTGGTACAAAATAAATTTCTGGTGGAATGAAATATACTGCTTCAGTTTGTATCGGTATTCATAACATTCGTTCAGTAATTCTTTTTGTTTGCCTTCGAATTTTTGAGATAAGATGTACATCGATTCCTTCGCTCTTGCTTCAATCAATTCATTGCGCTGATTCATCCGGAAGGGAATGGGCATGCTGAAGTTTACTCCCAGCGAAAAGAAGGAACGATTGCCCGGAACAATCAGATCGTAATAGTTATAGCGAAGAAAAGTAGATAAACGAAGATCATTCATAAACCGGTACTGCAATTGCAGATTTTCCAGGTATAAATTGGAAATACTGTCTCTGGAGGAAGAGTCGAGCCCGTAAAACACCGATGCATAGCGAATATCCAACAAGGGTAAATCAGCCGCCTGAATTTTCAGCGTGTCCGAACCCGAACCAAATTGCAGGTTGTAATCTTCATACACACGGGTCAATCCCTCAATCTCGGCCTTGCGCGATAAAACACGAATGTAATCTTCGCGACTTAAATACCTCGACAAATGCAGGCGTTCTGCTTCAATGCTTAGTTCATTCAACAAATCCCTGCGCTGCTGCAACACTTCCAGTTTGGCTTTGTTAAAAATGTAAATGATCGTGTTCCAGTTTACCGAATAGCTTTTCTCTTTCGATTCGCCGGAGGATAAATATTCGTTAATGCGAATGGAATTTAATTCCATTTGTTCCTGCGCACGGTTTTCAAAAAAACCATTCCCTAATACATCCCAGTTCAACCCAGCCTGTAAGCGACGTTGATAAATCAGATTATCATCGTCCTCATTCAGCGAAGGAGTGAAATTCTGAAGAAAGGAAGCATTCATCGATAATCCTGGATCGCTATGATACATTGCCGCTTTGGCCCGGTGCACATCGTTTTCATAAAGATACGCATCATTATTGCGAAGCGTCCCCCCGAAAAGCGTTTCAACCTTTTGGATATCGGTCCCCCACTGTGGGTATTCCGCATAGGATTTGTAGGTTTCCCAGGTCGTACGAAGCTGAGAGATTTCCTGCTTTAGGATAATACTATCCTTCTGGGCAAAAGCAGAAAAAGCTAAGCCCAGCCATAGAATGGAGGATATGGTGTATTTGTTAAAAATCAATTGCAGCCCGTAGAGGGGTGACAAAAATAGAATGTTTTATCCTCAATTCCTTGGTTTAGCAGATTGATTTTCAAAAAAATCAGATAAAATTTCAGGAACGGTTTTCTGCACATTTTTAGAGATATTTGTCCAATGCCGGAAAATAGGAGAATTCATAATGCACAGAGAATCGTTGTACTAACAGGTGTTTTCGCTGTGTGTTGCTTTATTTTCTACGGCAATCGAAGCTCTTTTTTAAGCATTCTGATCCCATTTTTCATTCTTGGAGCGCTGAGCTTCTTACTAAGTTTTCATGAGAGCTATCGCTTGCGAAAAGTCAACACCATCCTTCTGGCGGGCATCCTGCTTCGGATTCCGTTCTTGTTCAGTGAACCAATTCTGAGTGACGATTACCATCGTTTTATCTGGGATGCCAAACTTACGGTTGAAACGGATATTCACCCCTATCAATACCGACCCGAAGAATTAAAGGAAATGGCGGATCCCTTCTATATCAGGAATGCGGATTTGTACGAAAAACTGAATTCCAAGTCCTATTATTCGGTGTATGGACCTCTTAACCAGTTTTTATTTCAACTGCCGGTTGTACTGAGTAAACATCCTAAAACACAACTTTTCATTTTTCATCTGCTTATTTTAATAGCGGAAATCCTGTTTTTTTTCCTCTTGCAAAAAATGCAAACCCATTCAGAAAATCGGTTTAGCCCATTGGCTATTTATTTTCTGAATCCACTGGTTATAGTTGAACTCTGCGGCAATTTGCATTTCGAAGGATGGAGCATTTTACTTCTATTCAGCGCTTTGTTTTATCTGCGAAAAGCAAAGCTCTTGCCTATGATTTTGTATTGGATTGCAGCCATTACCATGAAATTCATTCCGCTATTGGTGCTGCCTTTTGTTCGTCACTATTTAAGCTGGAAACAGAGTTTTTTAAGTGGATTAAGCATCATTCTCCTGAGTGGTATTATCATGTATGGATATGCCGGGGAATATCTTTTGGGCTGGACAAAATCGCTCGGTTTGTTTGTACAACAATTCGAATTCAATGCTTCATTTCATTATCTCATTCGCGGAACGGGAAATCAGCTGTTGGGCTTTAATCCCTTGCTTTATACAGGTCCCGTTTTATTGGGTTTTCTCTGCATTTTTTTAGTGTATCTGGCATTGCGAAAACCTAAAAATACATTGGTCGGACTCTATGCTTCCATTCTTGTATTTTTTACCTTTTATTATGGATTTTCCTCTATTGTCCACCCCTGGTATTTAATTCCACTCCTGGCATTTGCGGCCTTGCTCGAATTAAAATCGTTTTGGTGGTGGACAACCTTATCCTTTTTATCCTATTCCTTTTATTCGTACGGCGAAGGAGAAGCATATTATATATACATTGGTTTAGAATACATCCTATTTGTCATTCTTCTGTTTTCCGAGCGGAAAAGCTTGATCTCCTATTTGAAAAAATAATTAGTCTGAAATTCTATTCGTTAGCATTTTATTTTTTTTGATGTTGCGAATCACTTATATTTTCATTTTCAATTCGTATTTTGTTACGGAAAAATAATTGTATTTACATTGGAATTAAGCATCCAAATCCGGATTAGCGGCAAAGTTCAGGGTGTAGGTTTCAGAAGAAATTTGCAATCGAAAGCGCTGTCGCTGGACTTATGCGGAAAAGTTTGGAACACTTCCGGTGGAGAAGTCATGGTGAATGTTTGGGGACCAAAAACACAGGTGATGCAATTATTGGAATGGTGTCAGCATGGTCCGCGTTTTGCAAAGGTTGATTCCTTGCAATGGGTAGAAATTGAAAGGGGAGGGGAAAATGAATTTATTATTACAAATGAAGAATAAAACATTTTTGAAATACAAAGAGAACGAAGTGTTTGTTACTGCGGTCGACGAACGTGGCATTTGTTGGGTTATCGTCAAGCAAAATGCCATTATCACACTTCGTGAAGCAGAAGAAAATACAGCCTTTGTTATTGAATTGGGGAATGGTGAAATCATGCCGATGTTAGTGGATACGCGGGGAATTTCTACGATTTCCAAAGAGGCAAGAGATCATTTTTCTATGCGTGGACGAAAAGGTTATGTGAATTCAATTGCCATTCTTACGGGAAATCCATTAAGTAAAGTAGTCGGAAATTTTTTTCTCGGATTAAATAAACCAAGTGTGCCTACCAAGCTATTTACCCAGGAAGAGAAAGCGGTGGAATGGCTCAATGAATATTTATAATGACAGAAGCTTCGGAGTACATACTTGTCTTTGCCGCATTAAAGGAGTCGCTAAGTAAAATGGCGTCTTCCGCACAAGATATGGAACGACTGAAATGGCTGGAATCGGAAATGCTTAGGTTACAGAAGGAAAATGAAAAACTGAGCCACTACAAAAAAAATACGGAAAACAGAATCTCAGAAATTTTGGATGTGGTTACCGCATTGGCAAAATTAGATTATTCCGCAAAAGCCAAGGTAACAGGAAGTGGCGATCATGTAGATGCACTCGCTGCCGGTGTAAACATGATGGGTGAAGAATTGGAAGCATCCACCGTTTCACTCAGTGAAAAGGAAATTTTATTGAAAGAAATTCATCATCGGGTAAAAAATAATCTTCAGCTGGTAAGCAGTTTGCTGAGCATTCAAAGTTCTTATGTTACCGATCCGGTGGCCTTGTCGAAATTCAGAGAGAGTCAGAACCGTGTAAATTCCATGGCGCTCATTCACGAAAAATTATACCTCTCCCGAAATTTCTCCATGATTAATTTTGGCGAGTATTTGCAATCTATTGCCAATTACCTCAGTCTCGTTTACAACATCGATCCTGACCGGATTCAGGTGGAAAATAAAATTCAGGCCGGATCCGAAAAATTAAATCTCGATACTGCGTTGCCTTGCGGACTCATCATCAATGAAATTTTATCCAACATGTTTAAGTACGCTTTCCCGGGCGAGCGAAAAGGAAAAATTGTCATTGAAATGCATCACCGCAAAGAAGAAAACATCAATCATTTCGATCTGATTGTGGCCGATAATGGAATTGGATTACCCGGTAAATTTAATCCTGAAGAATCTGCTACCTTAGGTATGCAACTCATCGTTACACTGGTGGATCAGTTGGACGGTCAACTCGATATTGTATCGAACCCAGGTGAAGGCACCCGTTTTATTATTTCATTTAGTCAGTAATCAGACTAAAATATATTCATCTATAAATTCGCGAACACATGCTTCTCCTCCTTTACGGGAAAGAATTAAATGTGCATGAAGTTTAACGGAATTTACCGCATCGGCCGGACAAGCAGATAATCCTACAGCCTGCATTACATCTGCATCGGTAACATCATCGCCAATATAGGCTACCTGCGCTAATTCAATTCCCATGGTAGCACACCAGGCTTTTAAAACATCCAGCTTGGGAACGGTACTTACTTCAACCAGTTCAATATCGAGCAAAGATGCGCGGCGTGCAATGAGGTTTTTATTGTGACCATGCGAAATGATTCCGGTTTGAATTCCATTTTTCTTCAGGCGCTTAATGGCAATTCCATCTTTTGCATTGAACTTTTTGTATTCATCTCCACTCTCCGAATAATACATTCCGCCATCCGTTAAAACTCCGTCCACATCCGTAACGAATAAACGAATTCCTTTTTTTCTGATTTCATCGGCTTTGGCCAGACTCCCTTTTAACAGCAGATCGAGACTAACCTTAAAATGATCGGCAATCTTAACCAGATCATCAGGTGTGGGTCGGCGTAAATCTGAAAAATCAATTCCGATTTCATTGGCCAATGAACTTTGGTCGATTTTTTTCGATTTGCAGAGGTATTCCAGATTGCGGTAATAAGCGCTGTTCATATCAAATCAGTTTTCGGTCGATAGCTTTAGCAATAGGATGCAAAGATGCAACAAGCGCGGTAAATTCCGAAGGATTCAATTGCTGGGAGGCATCACTTAATGCTTTGGCCGGTTCGGGATGGGTTTCAATCAGTAATCCATCCACACCCATTGCCATGCAGGCACGGGCTAAATCGGGAACACCGTAGGCATAACCCATGGCGTGACTCGGATCCAGAATGATGGGTAAATTACAGGCATATTTTAACCAGGCTGCTCCACATAAATCGAGTGTAAACCGGGTTTTTGTTTCAAAGCTGCGAATCCCGCGTTCACAGAGCATCACCTGCATATTTCCTTTCGATAAAATAAATTCTGCGGCTTGTGCAAGTTCCTGTAGTGTAGTACCAAATCCACGCTTAATTAATACAGGTTTCCGGCTTTCTCCACAGGCGTGAAGAATGGAATGATCGTACATGGCTTTGGCTCCGATTTGAATAATATCGGCCGTTTCAATCACCGCTTCCACATGCGAGGAGTCTTTTACTTCTGTAATGATGCGCAAACCATATTCGGCACGAACCATCTCCAGTAATTCAAGACCTTCCATTCCCAATCCCTGAAAGGTATAAGGTGAGGTGCGCGGTTTAAAGGCGCCGGCGCGGAAAATGTGCAGACCGTTATCCTTCACCAATTGTGCTGCACTGCGAATTTGCGATTCGTTTTCTACCGAGCAGGGACCACCAATCACCACCGTGTTTAAACCATTGCCCAGCTCCATATCACCCATTCGGGTGATGCGGTTTTCTGCGCGATATGAACGAGAGCTCAGCTGGATATCGGAATCCGCCACCCAGTGACTTTTCGCAAAACGTTCAAGAGTAGGATGGAGGCTTTTTTCTGAAGAAGAGGTAACCAACAATTGCTTTTCGCCATCGTGCACATAAAAGGCCGCAACAGAACGAGCCAGACGCTCCGCTTCGCTTTGAGGGATGTCCGGATGAAGTTGAATAATCACGCTAAATAAATTTTATCAGATGCTGCACTTGTAAATAAATGCAGGAGGAATATTCATAGGGGTAAAATCGAGTTTTACCTGACGGAAATGACTTTTTAATAATTTGTGTGCATTCAGCGAATACTGAAACTGAATAAATAATCCACCGGGTTTAAGGCTTTTTACCGCTTCACTCAATATGGCACCTTTAATCGAAGTCGGAATTACAGTAAAGGGAATGGAAGAAACGGTATAATCGGCCTGATCCGCTCCATTTTGTTGTAAATGACGCATCACATGCTCGGCAGAATCATTGATCAGAATCATCCGGGAATCATTGATCTCCTTCTGAATCATGTCGCAAAAACTTTTCTGGGTTTCAAACACAAAAAGTTTCGCATCCGGATGCATGTTTTTTAAAATCTCCTTGGTGAAAATTCCCGTACCGGGACCTAACTCCACAATTACCCGTGCTTTAGTAAAATCAATCGGCGCCACCATTTTGCGCGCAAGAAAAATTGAACTTGGCGACAGAGCTCCAACTGTTCTCCTTTCCCGCAAAAACTCCTTAAAGAATCTGATCCCTTTGCTCATTTCGATGGATGTGATAGGGACAAATTTAAGAAAAGCAACAGATTGAGGAAATAAACGTGGAGAAAAGGACGTTAAAATCAGGAAATTGTTGAAAAAACAATACTGACAATAATTCAGTCCTAAACGGATTTTGATTCATCACAATTCGTTTCCATTGTGTTTAAACCTGCTTAATACAGCACATAATCTTGTTATGGGATAACTAATTTCTAAATTTGCTTAGTCATGACCAGGATATTCTCACTAATAGTATTGCTTTTATTGGCAGGTTCGGTAGCTGCTCAGAATAAAAAACAAGCCAATAAATATTTTCTCGCCGGCAATTTCGAATTGGCCTTGGATGAGTATGCCGCTCTGGCAGAAATTCAGCCGGAGAATTTACTCTTTCAGTACCGGCTTGCAGTGTGTTACCTCAATACCAATATTTCAAAAACCAAAGCCATTCCTTGTCTGGAAAAAGTAATCAGCGCCAAGAAATTTGATGCCAATGCTTTATTTCTATTGGGAAGAGCTTATCATTTTAACATGGAATTCGATAATGCGATAGCGGCTTACAATCGTTTTCTTGAAACGAAAGATGGAAATGCAGAGAATAAAAAAGAGGCGGGACGGCAAATCGATTATTGCCAGAATGCAAAGGAGCTGGTTAAATTTCCCATTGAAGTTGAATTCGAAAATCTCGGACAAGGCATTAATTCGGCCTATCAGGAATACCTTCCCTTTGTGCCTGTAAACGAAAGTTTTTTATTGTTTACCACACGAAGAAACGATGGAAGCAATGTGCGTCCCAATGGATTATTTTATTCCAACATCTACTACAGCAAAAGTGAAAACGGAAAATTTACTCGTCCCGTTCCTCTGGAAATTAATACACCTGATCAGGATGAAAATCTGGTTGGATTATCCAACAATGGAGAGGTGGCCGTTTTCTACCGCGAAACACCGGAATCCATCGGCGATTTGTTTTTCCTCAGTAAAAAAGATGGGAAATTTTCGGTGTTTAACCGCATAGATCCGAAAGTAAATACTTCGTATACAGAAATAGCTGCAACAATTAGTGCCGACAGCTCCTCGATCATTTTTGCCAGTAACATGCCCGGCGGATTCGGAGGTATCGATTTGTATATCTGTCGCCGTTTACCCAATGGAAAATGGTCCGATCCGCAGAATTTGGGTCCATCCGTTAACACCATCTACGATGAAGATTTTCCTTCCATTTCTCCCGATGGAAAAACCCTTTATTTTTCTTCGAAGGGACATACCTCTATGGGCGGATACGATTTGTTTTACGCAACGTATAATGAAGAAAAAAACAGATTCATGCAGGTGCGCAGTATGGGCTACCCGCTCAATACACCGGGTGATGATATGAATCTCCGTATAAGCGAAAATGGTAAGTACGGATACATTGCCGCTGTTCGTCCCGAAGGCTTCGGCGATTTAGATATCTACCGGGTTAATTTTAAAGATGCGGAATCGCAGTTTACGGTTATCAAAGGCTATATTAAATCCACCGATTCAACGGCGCGTCCCGAAGCGGTTTTCATTACCGTGAGCAATAAAACTACCGGCGAAATCATGGGCGAATATCAACCCAATCAACGCAACGGCAGATACGTGATTATTCTTCCTCCCGGAAATTATTCCCTCATGATCGAAGCAGAAGGATTTAGCGGAAGAATGGAAGATCTGGAGGTTTACGGGATGGAATCCTACCAATTCGAAGTGTTACGCGATTTTATTCTTACACCGGAAAAATGAATTTCTCTCCAACGCTGATTTTAATTGTTGTTAATGTTATCGTTTCACTCATGTGTTTCGAAAAGCGCGATTTGTTTTACAAATTGGCATTGAATCCCTATAGTGTAAAACACAACAAGGAATGGTATCGCTTATTTACCCACGCATTTGTACATGCCGATTTTATGCATCTGTTTGTGAATATGTACGTGCTTTATGGATTTGGTCAGTTCCTCGAACAAATATTCATGTTTCATTTTGGAGACCGTGGTCTCTTTTTATACATCCTGCTATATTTTGGGGCTATGATTTTTGCAACACCCGTCGCTTTAAAACGACATCAGGATAATCCCTCGTATAATTCGGTTGGAGCCTCCGGTGCAGTTGCGGGAATTATATTTTCGTTTATTGCGTTTTATCCCGGACAAATCCTTGAGTTGTTTTTTATACTCCCCATTCCTGCATTTATTTTCGGTGCACTGTATCTGATCTATGAAGCAGTAATGGATAAACGAGGCAGAGGAAATGTGGCACACGATGCACACTTTTTTGGTGCTGTATTCGGATTTGGATTTACGGTATTGCTGGATACAGACATCTTTCTGAACTTTTTTAAACAAGTGCTGCAATTCTTTGGTATATGAAAAAAGCAGTGTTTCTCGATAGAGACGGAGTCATTAATCAGGAACGGGGCGATTACACCTGGAAATTGGAGGACATTGTATTGTTAACCGATTTAATTCCCTTTTTAAAGGAACTGCAACAGCGCTCCTATGAGTTAATCGTAATCACCAACCAGGGTGGAATTGGCAAGGGATTGTATTCGAGAGAAGAATATTTTATGGCTGAGCAAAAAATTGCTGCTGAATTGGACAAGGAAGGTATTCATTTTCAGGAGGTGTATTATTGTCCGCATCACCCTACGGTGACCCAATGCCTCTGCCGCAAACCGGGTGGATTATTATTCGAAAAAGCCATTGCCCGGTTTAACATCGATCCTAAACAAAGTTACATGATAGGCGACCGTGAGCGGGATATAGAGGCTGCTGCATCCGTTGGCATAAAAGGCTTTCTGATCGAGGCGAATTCTCCGCTTTTGCCTATATTGGACAAAATTTCCTGAATGAGCGCACTACCATTTGCCAATTGCGACGGGAAAATTGTTGATTCCTCCCAGCCGTATTTAACTGCCGAAAACCGTGCTTTTCGGTATGGCGACGGCTTGTTTGAATCGATTCGTGTCATTAACGGAAAAGTATGTTTTCCTGAAGTACATATTGCACGATTACTCGAAGGAATGGCAGCGATTAAAATGGATATCCCGGCTCATTTTACACAGGGTTATTTCATTCAGCAGCTCAATCAAACCATCGAAGCGAATAAAGTCACCGAAGGAGCCAGGGTCCGCCTAACGGTATTTCGCAATAACGGCGGTTTCTACCAGCCGGAGGATAACGGAGCAGGATTCGTGATTGAAATGAGTGAAACGCAAAGCAATTATTATCGCTTAAATGAAGACGGACTGGCGGTTGATTTATATACCGAAATAAAAAAGCCGGTAAATAAACTTTCCATTTATAAAACCTGTAATTCCCTGCAGTATATTATGTCGGCCATCTGGGCGCGGCAGAATAAACTCGATGATGCATTAATTGTAAATGACAAAGGCAATATCATCGAAGCCAGCAGCAGTAATTTGTTCATCATTTGCAATGGCGTATTATATACACCTGCACTGAGTGATGGATGTTTGGCAGGAACCATGCGCATGCAGGTAATTAATCTTGCGCTCGAAAACAAAATTAAAGTGTACGAATGTTCCTTAACGCCACAAAATTTATTGGTGGCAGATGAAATATTTCTGACCAGCGCTACACGTGGATTGCAGTGGGTGAGTAGTTATAAAATGAAGCGCTATTTTAATACCCTTACCCGAACTCTGGTTGAAAAGCTCAACGAGAAAATATCCAAACTCTAAAAAAAGCCCATTATGTTAATTGATATTCCTCATTCATCGAAAGCGAGGATTGTAATTGTTGGAGGCGGATTCGGTGGAATTAAACTGGCAAAAGAATTATCTGGAAGTGATGTACAAATTGTGCTGATTGATAAAAACAATTATCACACCTTTCAACCCTTATTGTATCAGGTAGCAACGGCGGGATTGGAAGCGGATTCCATTGCCTATCCCATCCGGAAAATTTTTGGTAAGAGTAAGAATGTATTTTTCCGCATGGGAGAGGTACACCGAATTGTACCCGAGGAAAAGAAAATTGAAATCGATAACGATCATTTGTTTTACGATTACCTCGTTATTGCCACAGGTGCACGTACCAACTATTTCGGTAATGAAGGATTAACCATCTCTTCAATGCCGATGAAAAGCGTACCCGAAGCACTCGATTTACGCAGTATGATTTTGCAGAATTTCGAAAAAATACTTACCATTTCGAATGAACGCAAGAAGCAAAGTTTAATGAATTTCGTCATCGCAGGGGCGGGTCCCACCGGTGTTGAATTAGCCGGAGCATTAGGCGAATTAAAAAAACATGTTTTTCCGAAAGATTATCCGGAGCTGGATTTAAGTAACATGAACATCTACCTCGTTCAATCGGGCGATCGCGTGTTACCGATGCTTTCCGAAAAATCATCACAACGTGCCAAGCGCTATTTGGAAGAATTGGGTGTTCAGGTGGTATTAAATACCCGTGTGCTCGATTATAATGGCGATTACGTGCAAACCAATACCGGACAAGATTTGGTGGCGCGGACTTTAATCTGGACCGCCGGTGTAACGGGTAATCCGGTGGAAGGTTTGGATCCGAAACTGGTAACCAAGTCGGGCAGGTACATGGTGGATGAGTACAATCGGATACAAGGCTATTCAGAAATATTTGCCATTGGCGACGTAGCCTGCATGTGCACGAAGGATTATCCGAATGGTCATCCGCAAGTTGCCCCCGTAGCCATACAACAAGCCAAACATTTCGCTAAAAATATTCGTCTCGCCATTGCCAGTAAAACCATGAAACCTTTTTCTTATCGCGATAAAGGATCGATGGCTACCATTGGGAAAAACAGGGCAGTAGTGGAGGTTGGCCGTTCCAAATTCGGAGGATTTATTGCCTGGGCCATGTGGATGTTTGTCCACCTCATGTCGCTCGTAGGATTCCGCAATCGCTTTGTGATATTTCTCAATTGGACCAAAAACTATTTCAGCTCCGATCGGGGAATGCGCTTAATCATTCGCGAATTCGATCTGATTGAAGTTAAGCGTCGACGTAAACGCGAAATGGAACAGGAAAAACAAAAAGAAAGTATGTAACTAAATGCATTTACCATCACCGGGTGATGCAAAGCATTTTTCTATTGTAAATATTCAGGTATTTTTGCAGCTCAAAACCAAATAACGCTATGAAAAAATTTATGATGTTGGCCGCTACGGGATTATTCCTTGCTTCATGCGGAGGCGGTACTGAAGCGGAAAACAAAGAAGAAAAGAAAGATTCTGCCGTTGTGGAACATGTGGCGAAATATGGCGATACTACCATTACGGAAGAAGGCGCCATCAGTATGCCGGATTTTATTACTGCCATGAATGGAAAAGATTCGCTTGAAGTAAAAATCAACGCCAATATTAATCAGTGCTGCAAGAAAAAAGGATGCTGGATGACGGTGGATATGGAGAATGGAGAAGAAATGCGTGTGACCTTTAAAGATTATGGATTTTTTGTTCCTAAAAATGCAGACGGCATGAATGCTACTTTTCAGGGATGGGCATTTGTAGATACACTTTCAGTTGAAATGCAGAAGCATTATTTGCAGGACGAAGGTGCCAGTCAGGAAGAAATCGATGCCATCACCGAGCCGGTTGCAGAATGGTCGTTTGTTGCAAATGGAGTTATTATTAAGGATGCGAAGAAAAAATAAATGGGTATTCCTCGGAATTGCAGCCTTGGTTATTGCCTGTGTTCAATCACCTGAAGAATCAACGGAGAAATCCGACGAAAAAGCCAAAGCCGATTCACTGGCTAATTGTGAAAAACCGGTTTTTGATGAATATAAAGCATCGGAATTGGCAGCACTCATGCGCAAAATGGATGCCGATATGCGTATTTACCGCGAACATTTGCTCAGCGGGAAATTCAATAACGACACCTTAAGTTTCGATTACTCGGCTATTAAAACCGCAACTCCAACAGATCCCACCGTGCGTGGCGATATGTTTAACGGAATGGCAGATGCCTTTTTGAATAATGTGAATTCGTTGAAAAACGACGATCAGGATCCGAAGGAAATCTTTAATGTGGCCGTAGCCTCTTGCTTATCCTGCCACGAACAATTTTGTCCGGGACCCATGGTTCGCATTAAAAAACTAAAAATCTGATTCAGAAAATAAACCCAACAAAAAACCCTCAGTTTTCACTGAGGGTTTTTTAATATCTGAACGTATCGGATTACTGAGCAATTGCTTTTTGTTTTTCCTTGATACGAGCTGCTTTACCTTTAAGTTCGCGCAGATAGAATACACGTGCACGACGTACAACACCTTTTTTATTCACTTCGATTTTGTCGATGAAAGGTGAGTTAATTGGGAATACACGTTCAACACCGATGTTGTTTGACATTTTACGTACTGTAAAAGTTTCAGTAGCACCTGCACCACGACGTTGAATAACAACACCTTGATATTGCTGAACACGCTCTTTGTTACCTTCTTTAATTTTATAGTGAACGGTAACAGTATCTCCTGCTTTAAACGCTGGAAGTTCGTTGTTTACCGGTAACAGTTCTTTTGAGAGTTCTTGAAGACGATCCATACCTGTTTCTTAATTGGGGTGCAATAGTACAAAGATTTTTCGAATATCAATCAAATTCCTGTAAAAAAAGCATCATTTTCCCTGATTTTTGAGACGATTTTAGGATATTTGATCCCGCGATGAGGAAAACACTATTTGTAATTTACCTGCTATTCCTGTTTAGTAATCAGGGGTTTGGACAGACTCAGTCAATTTTTAAGGACGATTTCCTGAATAATAACAATGCCTGGCTCACCAAAGAGGCTTCCGATTTTGCGGCTGAGGTTTCCGACGGAAATTATAACATCGACCTCAAAAAGGAAGGAGATGCCTGGTGGCTTTGGAGTCCGATCGCTATCGATCCGAACAAACCTTTTATCTACCGATGCGAATTCACCATTGCGCCCAATTCTAAAAAAGGAGTTTTCGGATTGGCCTGGAATGTTGAAAATGCAGATAACAATTTCAATTTTGCAGTCTCCGTTACAGGTCAGCACATGGTATTTAATACCAAAGACGGGGCCTATTCCTATCCGAAAAGCTGGACCACCTCCTCTAAAAAAGTGGAAAAAGGAAAGGCGCAGATTTTAACCGTAAAAAGCAATGGTTCCAATTATCAGTTTTTACTGGACGATGCCGTGCTTTGCGAATTACCCTACTATAAATTTGAAGGCACGAATTCAGTCGGATTTTATGTGCAGAATTTTATTGATGTAAGAGTAAACTGGGTGGAGATTGTGCAGGATCGTGGAGCAATGAATGTGTTAAGCGGTACGGATTTAGATGTAGTGAAAAAAACAAATCTGGGTTCAAATGTCAATACAGTTTACACCGAAAAAAAACCGGTGATCTCGCACGATGGTCATACCCTCTTTTTTGTCCGCTCAGAAGACCCCCAGAATTTTGGAGTAGATAAGGCCGATGATATCTGGTTTGCAACGGTGGATGATCAAAACCAGTGGAGCAAAGCTAAAAATGTGGGTCGACCCGTAAACAATAAAGAAAACAACAGCTGTATCGGCGTGGCGCAGGACAATAGCTGGATCATGTTAAAAGGTCAATACACCAGTGATGGAGAATACAAAGGATCCGGTTTTTCCATTGCTTCCAAAAATGGAGAAGGATGGTTTAATCCCGTTAATCTCACTGTAAAGAATTATTACAACAATGCCAAATACCAGGAAGCCTGTGTGAGTCCCGATGGCAACGTGTTGATGTTCGCCATTCAGCGTGAAGATTCCTATGGAAACAAAGATTTATATGTAAGCAAACGACTACCCGACGGAACATTTTCTGAACCGGTAAATTGCGGTGCAAATGTAAATTCCTTCGCTGCGGAAATTGGTCCTTTTATTGCCGGCGACGGTAAAACTGTTTATTACGCATCCGAAGGATTACCCGGATATGGAGATGCAGATATATTTATGATTCAGCGATTGGACGACAGCTGGACCAATTGGTCGAACCCCGTGAATTTGGGTCCAACCATCAACTCCGCAGGATGGGATGCTTATTTTTCTACCGATGCAAAAGGAGAGTGGGGGTATATGGTGTCGACCGAAAATGCAATCGGCCGTTCAGATATTTTCCGTTTTCGATTACCGGAAAAAGCAAAACCGAAAATAACATGTGTGGTAAAAGGAAAAATTATCAATGCAAAAACCAATGAACCCATGATTGGTGAGCTGACATTTAATGTGCTTGAAACAGATTCCCTCTTAGGCAAAATTTATGCTTTACCTTCAGACGGAACCTTCTCCATGGTGTTAAAAGAAGGATTACAATATTCCATCGATGCCACTTATCCCGGCTATTTAGGAGAGCGAATCAGTATTGATTTACGCGATGTAAAAGAATCGGTAGAAAAAGAAGTGGTGATGTATTTAAAACCCATCGAAAATGAAACGACGGTTGAGCTGAACAATGTCTTTTTCGAAGAAAATAAAGCTGAATTGCATTACAGCAGTAAAGCACAATTGCATTGGGTTAGAATTTTTATGGAGAAAAATCCGGAAACGGTAATTCTTATTGGTGGACATGCCATGGTGAGTGGTGCATCGGAGAAATTCAATAAAAAATTATCGGAAGACCGCGCAAAAACCGTTTACAAATACCTGATAGAAATTGGCGTGGATAAAAAACGATTGAAGTACAAAGGATATGGATCATCCAAACCGGTGTATAGTGGAACGGATCCTGGACAGAATTCTAAAAACAGATGTGTGGATTTTACCATCATTTCTAAATAAAAAAGGAGATCGAGAGATCTCCTTTTTATTAGGCTTGACGCGTAACAGGTATTCGTTGCAGGAGAATGAATAATCCTCCAACACCAACCAGAAAAAACAGCGTGAAAATCCATTTACCTCCATTACCGGGTGAACCGGGATCTGAATCCTGTGGAATTACAGGCGTAAAATCGTTTTTCTTGAATTGATTATCCTTGATTAAATGATTGTATTCCGTAATGTATTTTCCATAGCGGGTAACATCCCATCCGGTTAAAACAGCCAGTTCTTCCACTTCGTGCTTGCGTTTGTAGCAGAGGTCTTTGAGGTATTGCTGTCCATCTTCACATTCGAAATCGCCACCTGCAGGATTGGTTAAAATATATCGTCCTTGAAAATGTTCTGTATTGGGCGTAACCTGGAAATTTAAATCCTGCGGAAATTTATCGCGCGAGTAGCGGACATGAAGTCGGGTAAAAAATACATTGCCCTGATTGGCCCAATTAACGCCGGCCCGACCTAAGTCTGCAGTGAGCGGGGGAGGACCCACACACGGATCGCATTTTACACCGCCCCAGCTTGGCGTAACATTCCATGCGTACTCCAGGAAAACACAATTTTTACCCTGATATCTCCAGCTTTTTTCAAAAAGATCTACATAGAATTTACCGAAATTATTGCGGATGTCTAAAGGCACATTTCTGTCGGTAGGAATTTTTACGGTTCTGTAATTGGTGCATTCTACTCGTCCCGTTTTTGTAAAGGCGTAAACAATCATGTCTTGCGGACCATTTGCATTTGCCATTCCCAAACGGATGGGTAACATGAATTTCGGAGAATCGAATGAAATTTGAATTGGACGCAGGTGTTCAAATCCCAATGCTTTTTTATTATCGAGATTTACTTTTACAACAAAAAATTTCATGTTGCTTTTGATGTAGGGGTCCAATACTTCATTGGCAGTTCCCGGAATTTTATATCCGTTTTGAGTCAGCCAGGTTTTGAGTCCCACCGATTCTGTAGCCGAAAGAATTAAAATGTCATATTCTCCAATGGAATATTCTGCTTCAACTTTTACGCCCAGTCCCTTTTCCTTTTCCTTCATCGACGATTTTTGCACCATCGATATAGATTCGGAACGTGAGTAGGAATAATCCTCCAGGTAATCGTACCTGTAGCAGGGATTTTCATCGTAGTATTCAACCAAACGCGGACCCGAATAAGCATCCAGTGCTTCGAATACACTTTGATCGGAAATCCGGATATCGTTTTCTTTTAGCACAACGGGAACAGGTACCACCATAGCGAAATCTTTTACATCGCCCTGAAAATCGTTGTTCATGGTAATAGTGGTACGGTTACCATCACGCACTAAAATAATTTGCGAGGTTTTATTAAAGAGTTTGGTGTCGGCTTTTGCAACATAAAATCCGCAAAAGGCCATTGCATTTTCGGTGACTAAAACCGATAGCAGGAAGAGTGCAATAATTTTCGTTTTCATACACTTTATTTTAAGCTTTTATCCACTGAAATTTTTCTGATTTTAAAAGGCGATCGAACCCGACCGTTAATGGTGAAATAAAGAAGAGTGCCCATAGCGGAGCGGTGTGTACCTGCATAAAATTGCTTAGTGAAAAAGTGACCACTGCAATAAGAGATGCCCATACAATTCGTGCAACAAGATGATTTGGAGTTGTCACCGGATCGGTGATCATAAAAAAGCTGAACAGAAGCAATGATCCGTTACTGAATTTGAGCAATAAAAAATCGAAATCCCAACCGAGATAAACGATAGTTCTTACATATTCAAGCAGAAAAAGTGTAGCCAAAAAAGCAAAGGAAGTATCTACCCGTCCCGCTTTTAAAATCACCATTAATCCGGCAGCTCCTATAAAGAAAACCAGCAAGGCGGAACTTCCCCATTGTCCGGGAGAAATCCATGCGTCACCGGTCAGTAATATCGTTACAACAATTCCAAAATTGGCAGGATTAAAAATGTGTTTTCCATTGCTGCGAATCAGGAATTTTCCGGCAATGGCCAAGCCTACACCCATCACCAGGGTGATATAGGAATTGGCCTGAAAAAGAAGACTCATTCCTAATCCTGTAATCAAGGCGCTTTTTAGGGAATGCATGGGGGCGGGACTAAGCATTACGCCTACGAGTTGAACCATTAATGCGGTGCTGATGATAATGGCAAATCGTACAATGTCGTGGTCCCAGTCCAGGTACCAAATTCCATAGAGGAGGAATGAGCTCAAGAATACGATTTGAAAATTTCGTGCATCCCGAAATAAAGATCGCAATGCGGTGAGGAGGTGAATACTGCTTTTCATGCTTCCGATTTTGATGCTGTACACCCGATTTCTTTTTCGGTTCAAATCCATTTTTTCCCACCCTTTCATCTATATTTGTTGCATGACCTACAAAGAGAAACTTCACAAAATAAAAACCTTCATTTTCGATTTCGACGGGGTGTTGACCGATGGAGTAGTGTACCTGATGCCTCCGCGTGATTTTATCCGAACCATGCATGTCCGCGATTCATACGCCATTCAATATGCCGTTAAAAAAGGATACAGGGTGGCCATTATTACCGGTGGAAATTCGGAAATGGTAAAAGAGCGGATGGCTTATCTCGGAGTAACAGATGTTTTTCTTCGTGCTTCCGATAAATTAAAAGTATTTAAAGAATATACCGCAGATCATCATCTGGATTATTCCGAAATTCTCTATATCGGAGATGATCTACCCGACTATCATGTAATGAAACAGGTTGGATTATCGGTTTGTCCGAATGATGCAGCGGAAGAAATTCGTGGAATGGTTGATTATGTTTCACCGCGTAAAGGTGGCGAGGGTGTAGTGCGGGAAATGATTGAACAAACCTTAAAGGTTCAGGGAAAGTGGTTCGATCAAAATGAATTGTCGTGGTGATTTATGGAAAAACAACTTTTTCTGCATCCATAGCGTAAAGTGTATTTATGAAGCGGTGGATTTTGATTTTAATGATGATGTTGGGGACTTCTCTAATTCAGGCCCAGCATAAAATTGTTATTACCGGTATAGTTACAGAGGAACCGGATAACAGTACCAATCCCCAAAATCGTCCAGTAAAAGATGTAAGCATTTACCCGGAAAACAACAAGGAAAAGACAGTATTGTCCAATCGCCTTGGTCGCTATTATATTACGCTTACGGTAAATGAGGACCAGGATCCGCCGGTGTTGGTTTTTCGTTCCATGTTGCACGATATTTATAAGCGTCCGCTTAAAAAAAGTGAACTACGAAAACATCTCGATGATACCTTAAAGCTGGATGTGGTGTTGAATTTTATCACACTCCCCACCGTTGAGGTTTCTGCGGCTCCTTTGGTTGTTTTCGGTTCGGAGGAATTAAGTGTGTCCGATTATCTTTTTCATGGCGATAATTTCATCATGCTTGCTTATGAAAAACGTCTCGATAAAGGCAGTAAAATTTTATACACCAATCCGGCGAATGTTATTTTATCCAGTTTTACCATTCCCGATGTAGCGAAGGAATTGTATGTGGATTATGCGGGACGTTCCTACGTGATTTGTGAAAAGAAGGTGTATGAAATTAATGTGCGCGATGATGTGCTGAGTTTATTTCCGCTGGAGCAGGATTTTTTCGAAACGCGCATTCGCCCATGGGTCGATACCACCGAAACAACGGCTTATTTTTCCAATCACCTGTGGTATTATCCGGAATTCGATTATTATGCTTACGATGTAAATGATTCGGTGTTTAAAAAATTAAGAACTGTAATTGATAAACCTCTGATGGAATTGTATCGGGCGCAGTATAAATATGTGGATGGCCGTGATAAACTGGAGGCTTATCGTGCACAGTTGGCTACCGGGGTAGATAAGGAAATCTGGATTGCCATTTGGTCGGGTTTTCCTAATTCAATTTATTATCATTCTCTCTATGCGCCTATGTTTATCCAAAATGATACCATTCTCATTTTTGATCACTATTCCAATAAATTATTCCGCTACAATAAAAACCACGAAGTGCTCGATTCGCTGGATATCACCTATCATATTGGTCCCGATAAAAAACAGTGGGAGGAATTGCTGGTAAAGGATATTGAAAGTCAGGTCATCTATTCTGTTTTCCTTAAGGAAGGCCGGTTTTTTCTGAAGGAATTAAACACCGCTACCGGTGAAATAAAAAATGTATTCCGCTTAAGCTATAAATATCCCGAGCGACTGAAAATCAGGAATGGATATGCCTATTATGTTTATCGTCCCTTCGAATCGGCGCAGAAAAAATTTCTGTACAAGGAGAAAATTGGGGAATGAGTCGTTTTGTTGTGGGTTCATGACTTATATTTGCCCCAGAACTAATACGAAGGTATGAGCGAGATTCGTCACAATTGGACCAAAGAAGAAATCCTTAATATTTACAATCAACCCTTGCTGGAGCTAGTTTATCAGGCCGCATCGGTTCACCGTCAACATCACAATCCACGCGAAGTGCAGGTGAGTTCTCTCATCTCCATCAAAACAGGTGGGTGTCCGGAAGATTGCGCTTATTGTCCGCAAGCCGCACGTTACAACACTAAAGTAAAAGTGCATAAGCTGATGGAGGTGGATGAAGTGACATCCCTCGCAAAAAATGCAAAAGAAAATGGGGCCTCACGCGTGTGCATGGGAGCAGCCTGGCGCGCAGTTCGCGATAACAAAGATTTCGATAAGGTAATCGATATGGTAAAAAGTGTACATGCACTCGATCTGGAAGTATGCTGCACACTGGGAATGTTGACCGAAGATCAGGCCAAGCGTTTGGCAGATGCTGGTTTATATGCCTATAACCACAACCTCGATACATCAGAAGAATATTACGATGATATCATTACCACACGTACTTACGAGGATCGTTTAAAAACTCTCGAGAATGTACGCAAGGCTAAACTTACCGTTTGCTCCGGAGGAATTATCGGAATGGGCGAAACGGTAGAAGATCGCATTGGTATGTTACTTACACTCGCCAATTTACCGGCGCATCCAAATTCTACCCCTATCAATGCATTGGTCCCTGTAGAAGGAACACCACTCGAAGAACAACAAATTGTTCCCATTTGGGATATGGTTCGCATGATTGCTACCACACGCATCGTATTACCAAAAACGGTGGTGCGATTAAGTGCAGGAAGAACGCAGATGAGTATGGAAGGACAAGCCCTTTGCTTTATGGCAGGAGCAGGTTCTATTTTTGCGGGCGATAAATTACTCACAACTTCCAATCCCGATATCAACGAGGATATGCAGATGTTTGAGATTTTAGGCTTAGTGGGACGAAAACCTTATGCCAATGGCGACAAGCCGGAGATTAAGGAAACGAGCGAAGAGACCATTGCCTGATGAATTTTGAACAACGTCTGCAAGAAACGCTCGAGCGTAGGATAAGTGAAGGCGCATTTCGCGAGTTAAGGCTGCATCCCGGATTATTCGATTTTTGTTCGAATGATTATCTCGGAATGGCGGCCATGGAATTTAAAATTCCCAAAAAAAACGGAGGATCAACCGGATCACGTTTGCTCACTGGTAATACGGCTGAAGCATTAGCACTGGAAGAATACCTGGCCGGTTTTTTCAAATCAGAAGCAGCACTTCTTTTTAATTCAGGATATGTAGCTAACACGGGACTGCTTTCATGTATTGCCAAAAAAAATGATCTGATTGTTTATGATGAATTATGTCACGCCTCATTGCGTGATGGAATTCGTTTAAGCAATGCCCGAAATTTTTCCTTTGCTCACAATGAGGTTTTCGACCTCAAACAAAAAATTCAGCGTGCAGGTTGCGAGGGACAAATCTTTATTGTTACTGAATCTGTATTCTCCATGGATGGAGATATTGCTCCACTAAAAGAAATTTTTGAAGTAGCAGAACAATTGAATGCCCGGGTAATTGTTGACGAAGCACATGCAGTTGGAGTATGGGGAGAGCAAGGGAGAGGACTCGCTCAGGATTTTGCAAACAGAAAAGAATTACTCGCACGAATTGTCACCTTTGGTAAAGCCATCGGTTCTCACGGAGCGGCAATTATCGGATCGGAATTATTAAAGAATTACCTGATTAATTTTTCTCGTCCATTTATTTATACAACGGCATTGCCTCCTGTTATTCTGGAAGAAATAAAAATTCGTTTTCAGAAAATGGAGACGATGGACGAAGAACGTTCACGCTTGTTTAAAAATGTGGAATTCTTCAAAGAGCAATTAGTAGCGAGTAAACTCCGTCACTTAAAATCGAATACTGCTATTCAATGCGTCATTATACCCGGCAATCACGAAGTGAAAAGATGGTCGAGATATATGCACGAAAAAGGATATGATGTACGCCCAATTTTAAGTCCCACCATTCCCGAGGGATCCGAACGTTTACGTTTTTGTATCCATTCATTTAATTGCTTTGAACAGATTCAGAATTTATTTGTTGAACTGGCAAATATGGAATGATGAGTCAGCATTTTTTTGTCTCCGGGATTGGTACCAATGTGGGTAAAACCATTTCAACTGCCATTTTATGCCGTGCTTTAAAAAAGGATTACTGGAAACCGGTACAAGCTGGCGATCTGCATCATTCCGATTCCATTCGGGTAAAGAACATCATCGGAAATGATTTAAATGTCTTTCCGGAACAATACCGACTCAATGCACCCATGAGTCCGCATGCAGCAGCAGAAATAGATCATGTCAGCATTTCATTGAGCGATTTTCAACTCCCTCATTCTAAAAATGGAATGTTGGTTGAAGGGGCTGGTGGATTAATGGTGCCTTTAAATCGCAAAGGTGATTTTATGGTGGACCTTGCCGCGCAGCTGCAACTACCCATTATTCTTGTTGCCAATTATTATCTCGGCTCCATCAATCATACCCTCCTGAGTCTGGAGTTGCTTAAAAACAGAAATCAATATCCGGTCCTGCTGGTATTAAACGGAACCGCCAATCCCGAGTCCAGATCTTTGATATTGAGTAGGGTAGGATCCCTTCCTGTTGTGGAAATCCCTGAATTTCAAGAAGAAGACCCGGAAGAATTAAGACGTTTTGCCGATCAGCTTCAAATCGCCTTTTAACCCTTAAAGGCTTTTCTTTCATCAGATTTTGAGGTCCATTTGAAAAGATTCCGGAACATCCCGACAAACCTTTTCGTCTATTTATCGTAATAACTGCCCATAGTTATTAACAATTCAAAGTTTATTGTTAATTTCGTAGTGATTTAATCGACAAAGCATGAGGAAAATCTTTACCGGACTATTTTTATCGTCCTTACTTACAACGGGTTATGCCCAGGATCTTGCCATGGCACCACCGCTGGGAACTTTTCTGTCTCCAGTTTCAGGTTGTTCAATGTCGGCCACAGAGGCTGTAACGATCAGGATTTTTAATGCGGGTCCGACCTTACCGGCCGGGACTTCATTCAACGTATCCTATAGTATTAATGCAGGTGCACCGGTTGTTGAACTGGTTACCCTGGCCGCACCATTGGTGAACAATACTACATTGACTTACACCTTTACCAGTACGGCCAACCTCGCTACTGCAGGTACTTATTCCTTCGATGCGAATGTCACCATTGCCGGTGATATCGTTCCTGGAAATGATACCTATACGGGTTATTCGGTGGTGAGCAGTGCTGCAAGTAATGGAGGAACTGCCACAGGCGGAACCAATGTTTGTAATGCTAATAACGCGGGTAATATTACACTTACAGGTACAGTAGGAAATGTCCTTAACTGGGAATATTCAACTGATGCAGGTGTGACCTGGGTAAACATTTCAAATGTGACTACTTCACAATCGTACAACGATTTGGCAGTGGAAACCTGGTATCGTGCCAATGTTCAGAATGCTTCATGTCCGATTGCAACTTCAACCATTGCCATCATGACGATTGATCCTACATCTGTAGGAGGAACAACTGCTGGGGGAACAACTCCGGCATGTTCAGGTAGCAATAGCGGAACCATCACCCTAAGTGGTAAAACAGGAAATGTACTTAATTGGGAGTTTTCTACCAATGGTGGTGTTACATGGACCAACATTGCTAATACTACAACATCGAATGCGTATTCTAATTTAACTGTAACAACCCGTTTCCGTGCACGCGTTCAAAGTGGGTCATGTCCGGCAGTATATTCTTCACAACGTATTATTACTGTAAATCCGGCCTCTGTTGGCGGAACAGTTTCTTCAGATGCTACTGTTTGTTCGGGCGCAAATACAGGAACACTTACATTATCGGGACAAACAGGAACAGTGCAAAGCTGGGAGTTCTCAACTGACGGTGGTGTTTCATGGAATACCATTGCCAATACAACTACTTCTCAAAACTATTTAAATCTTACCCAAACCACCATGTATCGTGCGCGTGTAAGATCGAATCCTTGTTCGGTAGCAACCTCAGTACCTGCTACCATTACTGTTGTTTCTGCAAGTAATGGAGGAACATTAGCAGCGGATGCTACAGTATGTACCGGAGCTAACACAGATACCTTACAAGTAAGTGGTTATTCCGGTAGCATTGTTGGATGGGAATACTCAACCGATGGTGGTACAACATGGAACCCTTATGCATCTACAGCAGATACATTAATCTATACCAATCTTACAACAACAACGAATTACCGTGTTGAAGTTTTAGCAGGTGGATGTACTTCTGCATATTCCAATATGGCAACCATTACGGTTGATACTTTAACAGTTGGAGGAACGGTAAGTGGTAACACTACACTTTGTGCTTCCGGTAACAGCGGTTCACTTACATTGTCGGGTCAAAACGGTACCATTGCTCAATGGGAATCTTCTACCGACGGAGGTATTACATGGAATCCTATTGCAAATACAACCACCACCGAAAATTATTCGAATTTAACGTTGACCACACTTTACCGTGTTCAATCAGCAAGTGGTGTTTGTCCTTCCGGTTATTCCGATACAGCAACTGTAACAGTAGATCCCATCACCGTTGCCGGTGTGGTAGATGCAAGCACAACGGTTTGTTCGGGTAACAATGCTGGTTCTTTAAATCTTACAGGTAGCACCGGTTCGGTATTGAACTGGGAATTTTCTACCGATGGAGGTATTACATGGATTACTATTGCCAATACCACTACTACACAAAACTACAGTAACATTGCTACTACAACACAATATAGAGCAACCGTACAAAGTGGTGTTTGTCCTTCTGCCATTGCAACTGCCGCCGTACTCAGCATCGATGCTCAGGCTGTGGGGGGAACTTTATATGGAGGAACAACCGTTTGTGCTACTTCCAATTCAGGATCTTTAACGCTGGTTGGATTTAATGCTTCAGTTGTGGGATGGGAATTTTCTACGGATGGCGGAGTAACCTATTCTCCAATTGCCAATACTACTCCTTTCTATAATTTCAGTAATCTCACCGGTACAACCGATTTCCGTGTTATCACAGCATCGGGTGTTTGTCCGAATGATACCTCCACCATTGCAACTGTTCAGGTGGATTCTTCTTCAACAGGTGGTTCCGTTACTGCAAACGATACAGTTTGTGCGGGAGCTAATAATGGAACACTGGTGTTAAGCGGACAATCTGGTTCTGTAGTGAACTGGGAAATGTCGAACGACGGTGGTGTTACCTGGATTACTCTTGCAAACGACACACTTACTCAGAGCTATCTGAATTTGATGAATACCACTACTTACCGCGCTAAAGTTAAAAATGGTGTTTGTCCGGCAGTCGGATCTACTCCGGCCACCATCACGGTGAATCAACAATCGGTAGGTGGAGAAATCAATGCCAGCGCTACGGTATGTGCGGGACAAAATTTCGGTGTGCTCAATATTTTTGGTGAAGTTGGAAATATCCTCGATTGGGAAATGTCGCAAGACGGCGGAGTAACCTGGACTGCTTTAGGTAATACCGGTACTACACAATCGTATTCTAATTTAACAGATACCACCTGGTACCATGCCATTGTGCAAAGTGGAATTTGTGCAGCAGATACTTCAGATCTTGCCATTATCAATATGTACCCTTCACCGGTTGCAGGTTTTAATCCGGATACGGTTTGTCAGGGATCACCATTGACCTTTGTAAACACTACCACCAATAGTGTTGGTTTCATTACACTTTACAATTGGACTTTTGGAGACGGTAACACTTCCGGAGCTGTTAATCCAATACATACCTATTCCATTTTCGGAAACATTAATGTGGATTTGTTTGTGATGAACAACTTCGGTTGTACGGATACGGTTTCTCAAATTATTGTAGTCAACAATCTTCCGGTTGCAGATATATTTGCGGGTGGACCAACCAGTTTCTGTTATGGCGACACCGTTCAATTGTTTGCTCCGTTTAACGTAAACTACGCTTATAGCTGGAACACGGGTGAAACCAATTTCCAAATCACAGCCGACACTACATTCGATTATACCGTAACAGTTACCGACGTAACCAATGGTTGTGTAAATACCGATACAGAAATTGTTAACGCCTATCCAATTCCTGTTGCTAATGCAGGTGCTGATACAACAGTTAGCTTAGGCTTTGGTGTAAATCTGATGGGCTCCGGAGGTATATCTTACCAATGGACACCGGCTACAGGATTAGACAATGCCTTTATTGCTAATCCAATGGCTACACCAACCACTACTACAACTTACATTATGGAAGTAAGTAACATCTACGGATGTATTAATTCCGATACAGTTGTTGTAAGTGTAAACAACGATTATCTGGTTACCGTTCGCAATGTGCTTACACCAAATGGTGATGGATTTAATGATAAATGGATCATCGAGAACATTGAAAGTTATCCGGGTAACACGGTTTATGTATATAACCGAAACGGACAAAAAGTTTTTGAAGGCGAAAGCTACATGAATACCTGGGAAGGTACTTATAATAATCAGGCTCTTCCAGATGGTACTTATTACTACGTAATCGAGTTCACCGATTCGGATGTTGTAGTAAAAGGTGCAGTTAACATTATTAGTTCCAACACTAACAAATAATCCGGACAGCCATGAAAAAGTATATATATTCCACTCTTCTGGCCGCTACGGTAGCGGTATCTGCTCAGGCGCAACAATTGCCTTTGTTCAGTCAGTATTACTACAACAAATTCCTCTATAACCCGGCATACACCGGTACAGATGATAATGTAAATGCCTACCTGATTCATCGTTCCCAATGGAAAGATGTTCCCGGAGCTCCGGTAACTTATGCATTAACGGCAGATGGTCCGGTTAAAGCCAAAGAAATCGGATTGGGTGTTTCATTGTTTAACGATCAGACCGATATTTTCAATCGTACCGGTTTGTATACTTCGTATTCGTATCGCTGGAAAGTGAATGCGGATCATCATTTAACGTTCGGACTTTCTGCCGGTGTGGTAGATAATAAACTGGATTTTTCCCGTGCTTCCGTTCGCGATGTAAATGATCCATTATTGTATTCCGATAATCGCAGAAAAATTACCATGGATGCCAATTTCGGGGTAGCTTATTTCTGGAAAGATTTAACAGTTGGATTTTCAATTCCTCAGTTGCTCGGAAATAAAATCAATTACAACGATGGAAATACCAATGTATACACGACCATGAAACGTCATTTTATCGGTAGCGTAGGGTATTCATTGATGATTTCTGAAACACAGCAAATCCGTTTCATGCCGAGCTTAATGACGCGCTACACGAAAGGAAGTCCATTCCAGTTCGATGTCAACGCTAATTTCGACTGGAAAGACATGGTGCGTGCAGGGATTTCTTATCGTCACCAATACGCTGTTGGTTTCAACGTTGGTGCTAAAGTGAACAAGAATCTGGTTGCCGGTTATACCTATGAATACGTTACTTCATCGATAGGTGCTGTAAGTGGTGGCGGACATGAAATCCTGTTAGGTTATTCCTTCGGAAGCAGAGGTGGTCACTCCGGTGATGATGAGCAGATCAAGAAGATGAATGAAAACATGGAGCGTTCGCAAATGGAGAACGATAGCTTGTTGCGTGAACTTCGTAAAAAAGATCAGGAACATACTTCGGAAATTGAGAAGTTAAAAACTGAACTTGAAAACCTGAAAAATCAAAAAGGTAACGATAACAACGAGCAAGGAAATAACAACACTCCTGTAAATGGTGGTACCAATGCGAAAGACATCCGCAAGGAAAATGTAGCGGATTACAGCAATGAAGATGGTCAGCAAATCATTCCCGGTTACTATGTAATCATGGGTTCATTTAAGGTGAAAGAAAACGCTCAAAAAGCGAAGAAAGAACTCGAAGCGAATGCGGCCTATAAGCCAACTATTATTTACAATAAAGTGCGTGGATTCTATTATGTAAACGTATTCTATTCTACCGACGAAGAAGTTGCGTTAGAAATTATGGATGTGTTACGTAAGAGCAAACCTGATGCATGGGTGTTCAATATGAACTAACCAGAAAAGAATAAGAGGAAGGACCGTTAGAAATAGCGGTCCTTTTTTATTTAATAATTTCTCTGATCTCACTTAAAATAGCAGCAGTGGCCCCCCATACAATTTCATTCCCGATGGCGAAATAAGGAACTTGCATTTGTAATCCTTGTCCGGTTTTAACCTTGGTCTCCATTACCACATCGGCTTCCAGCAATCGCAGAATGGGGAATTCGATGAGGTAATTCACTTCGCGCGGATCCGGAACAAAATCCGGACGCCGGTCGAGCCAGGCGATATGTGGTTTAACCAAAAAATTAGAAGGCGGAATATACACTTCACTTAATGAACCAATCACTTGTTGTTTATCGAGATGAATTCCAATTTCTTCAGCACATTCACGGAGTGATGTAACCAATAAGTCGGCATCACTTTCCTCTTTTTTTCCACCCGGAAAACTCACTTGTGCCGAATGCGTTCCGCTGTATTCCTGTCGTTTAATTAATACACTGTTCCATTGATTTTCTTTATCCGGAAACAATAAACACAGCACTCCACTTAAACGTGGATTCAGCTGAGATTGAAGCGCAAGCGTTGCACTGGTTCTTCGGTAAGGAGCCATTTTCTGATGTGCCGAATCGCCGGGTAATCCGTTTTGAATGGCTTGTTCAATTTTTTTTATCAGCTCCATGCCCAAATATATAACCTTATCCTCTTTTGCACGTACATTTGCCCTTCTTAACAACAAAATGGGACAATTTGATTTTCTTTTTTCACTCGATGGAGTGATTGCATTTTTAACACTGGCAGTTTTAGAAATTGTATTAGGTATCGATAACCTGGTGTTTATTTCGATTTTGGTGGATAAAGCACCAAAGGACAAACAGAAGTTTATACGTATGCTCGGATTAACTCTGGCATTGGTTTTTCGTATTTGTATGCTGTTGGGGATTTCCTACATCGCCGGACTAACTGCACCTGTGTTTACCATGGGGAAAAATGAGTTTTCATGGAGAGATCTCATTTTATTAGGCGGAGGTATTTTTCTTATTGCGAAAAGTACGCTTGAAATCCACCACAAATTACGCAGCGCCGGTCAGGAAGATCATGATGAGGAAACAAAGAAGTCGGCTTCTAAAAACATTGTGATGAACATGATCATTCAAATTGTGGTGATCGACATTATTTTCTCCATCGATTCCATTTTAACGGCAGTTGGATTAACTCAGAATGTCACACTCATGATTTCTGCAGTGATCATTTCCATGATTTTCATGATGATATTTTCCGGTCCTGTCGGCACCTTTATCAATAACAATCCCACTATTGTGATGCTTGCTCTTTCGTTTTTATTAATGATCGGTATGCTCCTTGTGGCAGAAGCCTTTGGTCAGGAATTTGACCGTGGTTATGTGTATTTCGCCATGGGCTTCTCCTTAACCGTTGAGGTGCTGAATCTTGTCTTGTTGAAGCGTCTAAACCGAAAAAGAGCACAAGAGGGTAAGGAGGATTGATATTTAATAGGATATTTCTATTTTTGCAGTCCATTCCTGCCCGGATGGCGAAATTGGTAAACGTTGCGGTCTCAGAAGCCGTTGGAGTAACTTCCTTGTGAGTTCGAGTCTCACTTCGGGCACTAAACATTGTGAGTTCTGTCCGATATATATTGCGACCGCAGTCCAGTGAAAATCGGATTTAAACCTTAAAAAATTCGGATAAAATGAAAAAGTCCCGCTATTGCGGGACTTTCTTTTTTATGCTATCTGAATTCAGAACTCATAAATTTTTGGTGTACCGGTAGGAATTTCTACCTGAAGAATTTGTTCGGGTGTCATTTTTTCAATGTACATCATTAAAGCTCTTAAACTATTTCCATGCGCAGCAACGATGATGTTTTTTCCGGATTTCAGCAAGGGTAATATTTCTTTTTCGAAATAGGGAATAACACGATCAGCCGTGTCTTTTAAACTTTCTCCATTCGGTGGAGCAATGTCGTAAGAACGGCGCCAGATGTGAACCTGCTCATCGCCATACTTGGCGGCGGTTTCTGCTTTGTTGGCTCCTTGCAAATCACCATAGTGACGTTCATTCAGTGCCTGGTTTTTAGTTACGGGGATAGCGCTTTGTCCAAGTTCTTCCAAAATGATAGCCAGCGTTCGTTGAGCGCGTTTTAAATCGGAAGTAAAGGCTTGATCGAAGTGCATTCCTTTCAGTTGTTTTCCGGCATTGCGGGCTTCCTCTTCACCCTTTTCGGTGATGTCCACATCAATCCAACCCGTAAAACGATTCTCGAGATTCCAGGCGGATTGTCCGTGGCGGACGATGACTAATTTACTCATGCGTATTTTCTTATTTGCGTTTCTTTTTTAATGCCATTTTTTTGGCAAACTGATAGAGCAGGCGAACTCCAACTCCGCTTGCACCTTTATGGTGATAATCCTTGGCATCTTTTAAAAATGCGGGACCGGCAATATCAATATGTACCCAATTGTAATCGGTAAAACGTGCAAGGAATTTCCCGGCTGTAATAGCGCCTCCGGTAGCACCTCCGATATTACGGATGTCGGCAATGTCCGATTTCAATAAATCATCGTACTCTCTCCAGAAAGGCATTTCTGCTAAACGTTCATAAGTTTCTTCACCGGTTTCAATCAATTCTTTTTTGTACCTGCTTTCGTTGCCCATAACGGCGCTACCGTATTGACCCGTAATCGCTGCTGCTGCTCCGGTAAGTGTGGCAAGATCGATTACCAATTCGGGTTTGTATTTTTTTGCGTACGCAAGAGCGTCTGCAAGAATCAACCGTCCTTCTGCATCGGTATTCTGAACTTCCACTGTGGTTCCATCGTGCATGGTAATTACATCATCTACTACCAATGCACTTCCATTGATGCGGTTATCGGTCGCGGGGATGAGTCCCACAACATATACCGGTAATTTATTTTTAGCAATAGCTGTTATCGCACCAACTACTGCAGCAGCGCCGGCCATATCGCATTTCATGGTTTGCATTACGCCGCCCACTTTCAGGGAGTAACCACCAGTATCGAATACAACGCCTTTACCAACTAAAACCAAAGGTTGAGCATTGGCTGCTCCACGCGGTTTATAGGTAAGAATGTTAAAGGTGGGAGGAATGTCGCTACCCATATTTACACCGAGTAATCCACCCATGTTAAGGGCTTTTATCTGTGCTTTATTTAATACCTCTACCGAGAATCCATTGGCTTTACCCAATTTCTCCATCTCCTTCGAGAATTTAACGGCGTCGAGTGTAATTACCGGCTCATTCACCAAATCTTTGGTGATGGAAACCGCTTCCATTAGCTGGACAAACTCTTTCAATTCAGTTTCGGAAAGTACGCCGTTTTCAAGGGTGATTTTGTTCAGTGTATTGAGTTCCGATTTCTTGCTTTTGTATTTCAAAAACTGATAACTGCCCAATTCCAATCCTTCTAAAAAGGCGAAGAGGTCGGCACGGTTAAATGCATGGGAAAGTCCCAATAAAGCCACTTCTTTCTGCTTTTGTGCATTGAGTAATTTACCAATACGGTTTCCGAATGCACGAATGGATTCGAGACGATAGGAATGTTCTTTTTCTTTTGAAAAATAAAAAGCAACCGTAATTTTTTTCTTTCCGTTATAGGTAACCAGGGTGTCCGGTTTTTCAGCTGCAATTTTTTCGAGAATGATTTCCTTATGCAGGTTCAGTTCAGGGAAATGTGCGATTTGTGAAGCCTTCTGAATGAAATATACTGCTTCATTATATTTTTCTCCTTTTTTGAGAATACTAAAGGTTATAGCCATGGGTTAAATTTTGGGTAAAAATAACCCCCGGAAAGGAATAATGCAATTAAGTTCGACTCAGAATCGTAATCCCAATGAAAAATCGCCTCGTAAATTGAAAACGGTATAGCGAGTGGAGGCCATTATCTCCAGAACCTGCTATCTTATACCAACTGAAATGTCATTCTTATTAAAGGGTGTGGCAAAAATGGTTGCTTTTTTTAAATTATTTCAGCAGTTCCGCAATAGCCTGATCGATATTCCGTTTTACCTCGATTATCGAAGCCTCCATCATGTAACAAGGTGCAGATATAATCCTGTACTGTGTATCAATTTCCAATTCCCGAATTGATTTCATCACCGCGGTGGCGCCGGTGGCTTCTATACCCGATGAAATGGCAGCAATATCATAAGGCGATTTTTCGGTGGTAGTGCCTACGGAAAGAGAAGGATGGTGTTCTGTTCCCTGTAAAGCTTTGGCAACTACGGTGGGACCCATACACAAGGCGGCGATGGGTTTTTTCGATGCGACCATTTCGCGTATGCAGCGCTGAACTTCAGGATGGATTTCGCCATCGGGTCCCTTAAACGCCCACTGCGTTAAATTTTTTGCAGCTCCGAATCCACCGGGAATAACCAAAGCATCAAAATCAGTTGCGTTAAATTGAGCGAGGTCCTTGATTTCCCCCCGTGCAATACGTGCCGCTTCGGTTAAAGCATTGCGACTCTCTTTCATTTCTTCACCTGTAAGGTGATTGATGACGTGGTATTGAGAAATATTTGGTGCAAAACAATGATACGATCCGCCATTTTCGGCAATTGCCAATAAGGAAAAAACGGCTTCCTGAATTTCGGAACCATCATAAACACCGCAACCGGAAAGTAGAACTGCAACTTTTTTCATAGGTAGATTTTTTAAAAACGAGGTTTGGCATGAATCCCTGCTAACATACAACGCAAACTTCCGCCTCCGATTTTCTCAATGAGTGGAATAGGGAAAGCAATGCATTTTATATCTGCAGGTAATGCTGCTAATTGATTTTTTTCTAAATGCATTAAAGCTGTTTCACTTAAGAGTAAACACTTTTCTCCAGCCTTATTTTTCACTTCGAGCATGTTTCCGCAAAAGGCCGACATCTGTTGGATGGAAATTGGAATGACCTGAATTTGATCGGCCTCCAAATGTTTGCGAACCATACTCGCTTCTAATGGATCACTGATGGCGTCGAGACACACAAAGGCATATCCGCTGCCGATATTCATCACCACATTGGTGTGATAAACCTGTTCAGCTTTTGGTCCCAGCGCTTCAAATACGATCGGTGTATAATCAATTCGATGACACAATTCGCGCACTAGTTTTTCATTGGTGCGGGGCGAGATGCAGGCGTATGCTTTATGGTGAACATGATCAAAAACAATGCTGCCCGTTCCTTCTAAAGCGATATTGTTTTCTTCTGCAGGACTCAAATCGATGATGGTGGTTATCTCAAATTTTTTCCTCAGTTCTTCTACGACCTGCATATTACGTTCTGCTCTTCGGTTGGGCGTGAGCATGGGGAACAAAACCAGTGTTTCGTCCGGTTGAATGCAAATCCAGTTATTGGGAAAAACCGCATCGGGTGTAATTTTTTCCGGAACAGAATCGAATACCAAATAGGCAATGTTTTCGCGGCGTAAAATTTCCAGTACCTGAGAAAATTCCTGCATCACCTGGTGATGATCTTCCATTTCCAATTGCTGTTGAAAGGAATTGGATGAAGCCGTTTCGGGATTAAATCCGAAATGTGTGGGTTTCACCAGAAAAACAAAAGATGGCGATTGTTCGGACATGAAAATTCTTAATAAATCCAAATAAACAAATTTTTTTAGCCACAATTCCTATTTTTGAGAATGCGTATGTATAAAATTATTATTCCACTGTTTGGTTGCTTTCTTTTTTCCTGTTCTTCCCCTGAACAAAAAAGTAGCGAAAATCATTCTTCTGATACATTGTTTAAATCGGAACAGGCTGATTCTACTAGTGATGATTTGATTCAAGTGGAAGATACCTGTCAGCTGGAAAAAGATTTAATTGCATCGGGATTGGTTTGTGTGAATGGTATGTGTCCGGCGATAAAGGTTGACCTCCGTTATTCCGATACGCTGAATTTAGTGGGCGAGGATATGTATGGTGATTTATCACGTTTGTATTTGCATCCGGAAGCAGCAAAAAAATTATGTAAGGCACAGGAATTACTTTTTAAAGAAGATTCTACCTTACATCTGCTGGTTTACGATGGTGTTCGTCCACGTCGCGTTCAGCAAATGTTGTGGGATAAAGTGGATCTTCCTCCCTCTCAAAAGGGAAAATTTGTTTCTAATCCTAAAAACACTTCATTGCATAATTATGGTTGTGCGGTTGATATCACCATCGTGAGAGAAAACGGAGAGGTGCTGGATATGGGGACCAATTACGACGATACCGCCATTCTTGCGCATCCGGACCTGGAGGTGTTTTTCTTAAAAGAAAAGCAATTAACCGAAACTCATATTCAAAACCGGAAACTGCTGCGAAAGGTGATGCAGGGCGCCGGATTTTTTGGTATTTCCTCTGAGTGGTGGCACTTTAATGCCTGCACCCGCGAATTTGCCCGGGCTAATTACAAAGTGATTGAATAATTGAACTTTTTTTGGTTAGTTTTGTTTAAACCCAAAAACCATGAAACGTATTCTCATTTCCGGTGGTATTCTTGTTTTGTTTTCAGGACTTTTTATACTGAACAGTTCCTGTACATCAGAAAAGGTTGCAACCACCGCCAATCCTACTGTAACCATGAAAACTATTTATGATTTTAAAGTCACCGACATTAACGGTTCCGCTTTTGATTTTGCTTCTCTAAAAGGAAAAAAAATTCTGGTAGTAAATACCGCGAGTGAATGCGGATTAACACCTCAATACGAGCAATTGGAAGAATTGTATAAAAACTATGGTGGAGATAAATTTACCATCGTTGGTTTTCCTGCAAATAATTTTGGTCAGCAAGAACCGGGTACCAATGATGAAATCAAAACCTTCTGCAGCAGAAATTATGGTGTGACTTTCCCCATGATGTCGAAAATTTCTGTGAAGGGAGATGATCAGCATCCATTGTACAAATGGTTAACCCATAAGTCGGAAAATGGAGTAGGGGATTACGAAGTAAAATGGAATTTCCATAAATTTCTCATTGATGAAAATGGTCACCTCGTTCGCGATGTGGATCCACGTACATTGCCTAATGATCCGATCATTACCGACTGGATTAAGAAATAAAGAGAAAGTCCCGAAGTTTTCGGGATTTTTTTTTGTCCTTTGTTAACTTTGTCAAAATCCCTCTCATGAAAATCGATCTTCTCGCTTTTGCCGCTCATCCCGATGATGCAGAATTATCTGCCTCGGGTACATTGATTCATCACAAAATGTTGGGTAAAACAACGGGTGTTATTGATCTTACCAGAGGTGAACTGGGTTCCCGAGGTTCGGTGGAATTGCGTAAACAGGAAGCGGAGGCCGCATCAAAAATCATGGGACTTGATCTCAGGGAAAATCTGGGAATGTCCGACGGATTTTTTGAGGTGAACGAAGAAAATCTGCGCAAGGTGATTACCGCTATTCGTAAATACCAGCCGGAGATTATTCTTGGTCCGGCATTAGAAGATCGTCACCCCGATCATGGTCGTGCAGCACAATTGATTTCGCGTGCCACATTTCTTGCGGGATTAGCAAAAATTGAAACTGAAGAGGATGGTAAAAAACAATCGATCTGGAGAGCAAAGGCGGTCTATTATTACATCCAGGATAAATTGCTGAAGCCGGATATTGTGGTGGATATCACGCCCTATTTCGATAAAAAACTTGAAGCTATCATGGCCTATAGTTCACAGTTTTATAATCCGGATTCCAAGGAACCGCAAACGCCTATTTCTACCAAGGAATTTTTCGAATATGTAAAAGCTAAATCGCTTACATTCGGACGATCCATTCAATGCATGTACGGCGAAGGTTTTAACATTGAGCGTACGCCCGGTGTGAATTCACTGTTCGATTTGAAATAAACTTTATTTCATCTGTTTTCTCAGGTAATCTTTCAGCGGTTCATCCTGGTAATAAACTTCCATTAAAATCGCTTTGCCGTCGTGAATATTTACCGTTGCGTAAAATTCATTATCGTCGCGCGTCATTTCATTATACGAGGATTCTGCTAATGGAGCAAGATCTTCATTCATGTAATACTTATCGAAGGGCACCATAAATTGGACAAACTTATCATTCACCCATCTCACTTTCGTTTCAAAGTAATCGCGTTCCTTCGGAATTTCACTGCTTACAGAATGAAAATAGGCCCAGCCATCTTTATCGCGGTCAACCGCTACATAACATTTTCCTTCGGGATAAAAATTTCCTTCGCCGGCTGCTTCGGTGCTTGTGTTAAAACGTAAAACGATATATCGTCCACGCATAAAATCTACCGGGTCTACCGGACGCAAAGCAAATTTATAAATGGATTTTTCATTGCTGATGTGCATTTCATTACTTACCACCAGGTAGACCGGAACGGCAAGGACAATAAGAAATACACCCAATATGACCGTTAATTTTTTTCGTGAATTCATTCTTTCTCTTCGATACGTTTGCTATACACTGAATTGAAAACAAAAAAGGCTACACCTACGGAAATGTAAATCATTCCTTTTAACAGAAACGGAATATCGGTATCGAAATAGCGGACAATCATGTGGACCGAAAATACTGTTACACCGAAAACGATGAGTCGCGCAATTTTGTGGTGGAGTCCGTGTTGCAGGTACCAAACAGCCAATCCCAATAAATACAGATTAATCAATACCCGTGCAAAAACATCCGAATCGGATAGAGCAGTGAGCATGGCGAGCAACATGACTATGGGAAAAGAGAAGATGGCCAGGTTCAGATCATCGCCCTTATCTTTTTGTTTCCAGAAGAAATAAGAACTTAATGCAGCGAGAGCGATGGGTACAACGTAATTCATGAAATAAATCATTTCTTTTTCCGGTTCACCGCCTCCCATCCATGGCATGAATTCGCGATAGGGATTTTCTTCACTCAGGTATCCGTCTGCACGTAAGGTTGCCAGTAAAACTCCTTTTACGGAAAACACAATGGCAAAGGCGGCAATGGAGTAAATACTCACGGATTGAAAAGGTCGTTTCCAAAAGCGGTCCTGCTGTCCGTAAAATTCCTTTCCTAAACTGTACATGAATAAGGCGCCAAGAATAACGGTGATGTAATGATTGGCCGAAGTGGAGTAGTAAATAGTATAAGTCAAGCTTAGTGCCAGCGCCCAACCTAAAATGGTTCCGCGATAAGAGAATACATTTTGTTTTTGGATCATGAGGAAATAGGGAACAAGTCCGATTAAAAACACCCAGTACCACAATACTTCATCGGGAACGGAATAAAAGCGAAACCAACGCAGATTACTTATGTAAGCGGCGTAAACATAAACGGAAATTCCAACGGTATAAAAGATGGCTACCGATGTAGAACGGCTGATGTAAATGAGTGGCAATACAATGAGCATCCAGACAAACATGAATTTATCAATGCCTCCGCCCATATTATACACTTGCGAAACGAGGGCCAGTGATGATCCCACCATTAGGGCAAGGAACAATGAACTGCATTCGCGCCAAACGGTGGATTCCGATTTTTTCATTTCCATGTAGGCATAACTTCCCATACCAATCAGGATCGGAAAAAAGCTGAGGATAATTCGAATTCCACGAGGGAAGTCGTCCCAATTATGCGCAAAAATGGATATGATACCCGCGCTGAGCGCAATGGTTCCTAAATTACCAATGGCAATACGCGATAATGAAAACAGACGGGTTTGGTTCATGGTTTTGGTTTTTACCAATTTAGCGAAAAACCCGACAAAATAAAAGCTGTTAATAAGTATAGGTAATCCGCTCTTTCCAACCCTGGAGAGTAAGGATAACGGTACCGGGACCATTCGCCGGATTACGAATGGATTTAATATTGAAACGATAGGTTTTTGTCAACAAAGCCCTACAGGCATCTCCATTGTTTTCGTGCAGTAAAAATATGGCTGCTTGAACTGGCATTGATTTTTTATACATGCCGTTAAACGCAAGATCAAACTGATGTTCTTTGCAACCACCGCTATAACTAACGGTGATGGATAAAATATCACCCGAAAGGGTGACGGTATCGATGGTGAATGGATCATGATCTGCGGTGATTTCAAGATTGGGATCCACTTTAATGGAGGGAATAGAATCGTTGGTCATGCCACTGATGGATTTTGTATCGCCGGAATTTTTTTTGTGCGATTTGCAGGCGGTCATTCCCAATGCAATTACCAATAAGAAGACCAAAATAGTTCGCGTTTTCATAATGCTATTTTGTTTTTAATAATTCCATCAGCGAAAAGACTTCATCGCGTAAACGTGCAGCTTCGATAAAGTTTTCTCCTTTCGCTTCGCTTTCCATTGCTTTTTTTACTTTCTCAATATGAATCAGTAATTCATCTTTCGTGAGGTATTGCATCACCGGATCTGCAGCTGAGTTAATAATATCTTCTCCTGCATAAGGCGTAAGTTTGTCCTCCGGTTTATTTCTACCAAAAGCCAATGGCGACTCCAGCGATTTCATAATCTGCTTCGGTGTAATATTATGTTCCTTGTTGTACTGCATTTGTTTTTCACGTCGGCGATTGGTTTCTGTGATGGTTTTGTTCATGGAGTCCGTCATTTTATCGGCGTACATGATTACTTTCCCATTCACATTCCGTGCCGCTCTTCCTACAGTCTGTACCAAAGATCGTTCCGAACGTAAAAATCCTTCTTTATCAGCATCCAAAATAGCAACCAGCGAAACCTCGGGTAAGTCGAGTCCTTCCCTTAACAGATTCACACCAATCAGTACATCAAACATTCCTTTGCGCAAATCGTGCAGGATTTCTACACGTTCCAGGGTGTCAACATCACTATGAATATAGCGACAACGAACCGCCATTTTTTCCAGGTATTTTGCCAACTCTTCGGCCATTCGTTTGGTTAATGTCGTTACCAACACCCGTTCATCGCGATCGGTTACCGTGGCAATTTCCTCCAATAAATCATCGATCTGATTGGCAGAGGGACGAATTTCGATTACCGGATCGAGAAGTCCGGTTGGACGAATAACCTGCTCCACTACAATACCACCGGATTGTTGCAATTCGTAATCGGCTGGCGTAGCACTTACATAAATAATTTGTTTGGTGAGCGATTCGAATTCCTCGAATTTGAGTGGACGATTATCCAATGCAGAAGGTAGTCGAAATCCATATTCAACCAGATTCACTTTCCGCGAACGATCGCCACCGTACATGGCTCGAATTTGCGGAACGGTAACGTGACTTTCATCGATCACCATTAAAAAATCATTGGGAAAATAATCGATCAGGCAGAAAGGTCGTGTTCCCATTTCGCGCTGATCGAAATAGCGGCTGTAATTTTCAATTCCGCTGCAATAACCCAACTCGCGAATCATTTCAAGATCGAAATTCACCCGTTCTTCCAGTCGTTTTGCTTCGAGATGTTTTCCGATTTCTTTAAAATATTCAACCTGTTTTACCATATCCTGCTGAATTTCCCAGGTGGCATTTTTAATCACATCACGACTGGTGACAAAGATGTTGGCAGGAAAAATATTGAAGACTTCATGTTTATCGATGGTTCTGTAATTGACCGGATCAATGGTTTCGAGCCGTTCAATTTCATCGCCCCAAAACACCACACGCAATGCGTGATCTGCATAAGCCAGCCAGATGTCGACCGTATCTCCTTTTACTCTGAAATTTCCGCGGTTAAAATCGGCTTCGGTTCGTGAATATAATCCATCTACCAGCTTATGTAAAAACTGATTTCTGGAAATGACTTGTCCGACTTTGATGGTTACTTTCCCCTTCGAAAATTCGGATGGATTTCCCATACCGTAAATGCAGGAAACTGATGAAACAACAATTACATCGTTTCTTCCGGACAACAACGAAGAAGTGGCCGACAAGCGGAGTTTTTCGATTTCATCATTAATGGCTAAATCTTTTTCGATATAGGTATCCGTCACCGGGATATAAGCCTCTGGTTGATAGTAGTCGTAATAACTCACAAAATATTCCACCGCATTATTCGGAAAAAACTGTTTGAACTCTGCATAAAGCTGTGCCGCCAGCGTTTTATTGTGCGATAATATTAAAGTGGGTTTCTGTACATTTTGAATCACATTGGCCACCGTGAAAGTCTTACCCGAACCGGTAACACCCAACAAGGTTTGTGCAGGCTCTCCCCGCTGAATTCCTTCCGTGAGCTGACGTATCGCCTCGGGCTGATCGCCGGTGGGGGAAAAATCGGAAGAAATAGTAAGGCTCATATAATCAAATATTTACAATTTGCAATTATAGGTATTTTTACCTATATTTTTTTTGCCAAAACAGGTACTTATAGCAGTATTACTGTGGATAAGGACCATTAACTTTAATTGACTCAAAATATGCCTCAAGATAAGGGAAAAATAGAAAGTGCAGAGATCCGTTTCAGGTCCGATTCCGAAGGAGATTTGTTATTGGTGCTCGATCGCCAGTTCAATTTGCGGTTTGCGTTTGGATCATTGCCTCATTTACTGGAGAAAAATTTAAAAGAAATTAATCATGAAACCCTCCAGTTAATATTGCCTGCTTCCATCCGATCCGCTATACTCAATGATTTAACGGAACAGGAAGAATATTTTACAAGTGTGGAAATTCCCGATGAAATGGGACATCAGCAAATCGTAAAATTAACTGTTCACCTGGAAGATCATTTGTTTATTTGCCGTTTTCATCACGATACGAATCATGCGCAATTGCATAAACCTATTTCCGGTCAACAAAGTGAGATTTTTTTGCACTTAGTACGGAATTTAGACGATGCCATTTGTATTTCGGATGATGAAGGTGCGATTCTTTTTGCCAATGCTCTTTTTAGAAAACATTTTTTCGGTACCGACGAAAAAGTGGGTATGTCCTTTCAGGATGCATTAAAGCGATTGAATCCGGAAAATGGAAGTGCAACTGTTTTACTTCCGAAATCCGGAAAAAAAGTGGGAGTAAAATTATTTTCCTACGATAAAAAGGAAGTCCTCGATTTCGAATATTACTGCTTACCGAATGTAGAGGAGAATCACCGGTCCTATTCCGTTCATGTGTTTTCTGAAATGCTGATAGTTCCTCCCCAGTTAGAACAGTTTTCTGAAAATGAAATGAAATACCGTCGTCTGATTGACAGCAGTGATGATATTTATTTCGTTTCGGAAGTGGATAATAATGGTGTGTTGATTTTAAAGGAAGTCTCTGAACGCATCAAAATTCTCGCGGGTTATGATCCTTTGGAAATTATTGGTCAACCGACCATTTCCTTTTATGGCAATTCAACCGATCAGGAACTTATTCGAAAAGAATTGCTTGAAAAAGGCGTGATTCACGAAAAAGATCTGTTGATGCTGCATCGTGATGGTCATTATATCTGGACCTCCTATTCTGCAAGAGCCTATATGGAGAATGGCAGAATGGTGATTCGTGGAATAATGAAAGATATTTCCAAACGGAAAAATGCTGAAATAATGTTGCGGGAACGTGAAAGTTTCTATCGCGCTTTAATTGAGAATTCATTGGAGATTGTTGCGATTATTGAATCAACCGGAGTCATAAAATTTATTTCCACAGCCACCAAGGCCATTATGGATTATCACCCGGTGGAGCTGATTGGAAAAAATGTGTTTGAATTTTTCCATCCCGAAGAACGACAACAAGCTATTGATTCCTTTACCCGTCGCGCCATTGAAGGTGGAATTGGACGGAGATTGGATTGGAGAGTGCGGACCAAATCAAATGAATACCGCTGGTTGAGTGTTATGATCAATAACCTGATGGAGAATGAATCGGTAAGCGGGATGGTGGTAAATGCTATTGATGTTACCGATCGCTTTAAAGCAGAAACCCAATTGCATCTTTCGAATGCACGATTGGAAAAACTGAATCTAGTGAATCAGTTGTTGTTGGTTTCTAATTCCATTAACGACATTCTCGATGGTGTGGTTCAAACCCTTATGGAAGATGTAGTAAAATGCGATTTTGGTCAAATAGTTATTGGTAAAAATTCGCCTTTGGACAATAAGCATATTCCTGTTTATTCAGCCGGTTATACCATTGAACGGGTAGTAATGGAAATTCCTACCAATTTCGAAGACCACGAATTAACGCATGGAAAATATACCTACATCGAAGATGTGTTTGCCAAGGAAATACTAACTGAAAATGAATTGTATTTTCATGAAAAGGGAATTCGATCATACGTTTGTTTTCCGCTGGAAGTCCACGGACAAATTGTCGCCGCTTTACGATGGGGTAGCAAAAAACCATCCTTTTTTTCTAAGGATGTATTAGAATTTATTGATGTGGTTATTGTTCAGGTTCTATTGGGTATTAATGATATTATGCTCAAAGAAGAATTGCTGAACTCACGGATGGAGCAAAATGCAATTATTGCCGCAAATCCCGATTTAGTCATTCGTTTAAATAACAAAGGGATTTTTCTGGATGTTTACGGGAAGCACTTTAAACAATTATTTAAGGATCATAATAACATTATCTCTAAATCTGTAGAAGAAGTATTTCCCTTCTACGCAGCAATGATGATTCAGCAGAATATTAAAAAATCACTGCATGAAAATCAGATTGTAGAAGGTTATTTTGAGATGTTCTATGAAGGTTATGTACATTTTTTCGAAGCAAGGATATCACCTTTAAAAACGGATCAGGCTATTTTGGTGATTCGTGAAGTGACCGAAAAAATGAATGCTGAACGTTCTTTAAAAACAAGGACCATTGCACTGGAAGAATCGCCTGATGGAATTTTTATTGTGGAGAAGTCATCTAACACCATTGTTTATGTGAATCATTCGTTTAAGGAAATCATTGGAAATTCTATTCCGGATTTGGTTGGTATGAAATTTTTTGGTGAGCAGGTTACTGAAATGTTTGCTCCATGGATGTCGGTATTACTTGATGAAAATGAACAGGAAAGCGCATTAATGGCTATGCGTGAAGGTAAGAAGTACCTAAAAGAGATACAGTTTAAAAATGAAGATTCATTCCGCTACCTGATGTTTACCTTGTATTCGGTGGATGAAGGAGAAGAGAAAATCAGTTATGTTGGACTGGTTCGTGATATTTCTGCTTTAAAAATATTAGAGAAAAAATTATTGGCTTCTGTAGTTGAAGCCCAGGAAGAAGAACAAAAACGGATTGCGGCTGATTTGCACGATGGATTAGGTCAAACCCTCACGGCAGTGAACCTTCATTTTAATGCCTTAATTAATACACACGAGGATATTCAGCATACAGAATTGGCAGAAACAACCAGTAAATTGATTCACCGCGCCATTCAGGATACACGACAGATTTCGCATTCCTTTATGCCTTCCTCGTTAGAGAAATTCGGATTGGTTCAAACCATGAATAATCTGGTGGATAGTTATAACCGACTGGAAACCGGAATTAAAATTCGTTTTGTATCCTTTCTGGAGGATGATGTTTTCATTAATCCTTCCATTGAAATTGCACTCTATCGGATTTTTCAGGAATTGCTCAATAATTCGGTTAAACATTCTAAAGCCACTGAGTTTCGTGTGATTTTAAGAATGGAAGATGAAAAAATTGTTCTTCAATGTGAGGATAACGGCATTGGCTATAATCCAAAAGAAGTTTCATCCGGAATCGGATTAAACAATATAAAAGTTCGTGTTCGTTTTTGCAATGGATCTATATTAACAGAATCCGGAAAAGGAAAAGGAACCATCAATGTAGTTCGTGTACCAACAACACTTAACCCAAATACAAGCAATTATGAAAAAGGTTCTCTTAGTTGATGATCATAAGATCATTCGCGATGGTATTAAAGCCATCTTTAAACCAACCGATGGCATTCAGATCGTGGGAGAATGTGAAGATGGAGATGAAGTGCTGGACTTTCTGAAAAACCATGAAGTGGATGTGATCCTGATGGATATCAATATGAAACGATTGAATGGAATTGAAGCAACGGAACTGGTAAAACAGGATTATCCGGATGTAAATGTCATTGCTTTATCCATGTACAACGAAGAAGGTTTTATTTCGCGTATTCTCAAAGCCGGTGCGATTGGGTATTTGCTAAAAAATGCCGGTAAACAGGAAATCATTTCGGCGATCAATTCTGCTGCAGAAGGAAAAAGTTATTTCGATAAAGAAGTAGCAGAGGTGATGATGTCGAAATTCCTGAGGGTGGATAATGGAGCTAAAAAAGCGAAAAACAATCAATTCTTAATATCGATCGACGATTTAACCAAACGCGAAATTGAAGTGATAAAACTGATAACCGAAGAATTAACTACACAGGAAATCAGTGAAAAATTATTTATATCTCCCCGTACGGTTGATTCCCACAGACGAAATCTATTGCAGAAAATAGGAGTGAAGAACACCGCTGGATTGGTAAAATTTGCTTTGCATTATAAAATTATTGATTAAGTCTTTTTGCGCATAATATGCCATTAAATTCCGGTTTTAAAAGCCAGGTATTTGAGAATCTTTTTCAGCATTTACCAGGATTCTTTTTTCGGTCGACCACCGAAGCGAATTGGCCGTTTTTGTATTTTACCGGAAAAGTAAATGAACTGCTCGATGAAAGTGGAGTAACACTTATTCAAAAAAACACAGGGTTTTTAGATATTATTCATCCTCTTGATATCAACGATTTTCATAAGGCCTATAAGGACACCATTGCGCTGAGGGGAAATTTTAATTTTCGTTTTCGTTTAAAAAGTAACACCGGAAAAATCACCTGGGTTCGAACACATACTTGTCCGGTTTACTCCGACAAGGGTGAAGTTTTATTTCTGGAAGGATACATTCAGGAAATATCGGATTACGACAATGAATCTAAAACTGTTTTTAACACCGCATTTCATAGTCTCCGGGAAGCGCTTACCAAAAGTTCTATCGTATCCATTACGGATGTTGAAGGGAAGATTGTATTTGCCAACGAATTGTTTTGTTACTATAGTAAATATTCCCGGGAGGAATTAATCGGTAAATCGCATGCCGTCATTAATTCCGGTTTTCATCCGCGTGAGTTTTTTGCTGATTTATGGAGAACCATTAAATCCGGAAAAACCTGGCGTGGCGAAATAAAAAACAAAGCAGCTGATGGATCCTATTATTGGGTAGAAACGGTGATTGCCCCAGTATTGAATGCCTCGGGCGAGATTGCTAATTTTCTTTCCATCCGGAATATTATCACCGAAAAAAAAGAAATTGAATCGCGCTTAAGTGAATATAAACATGCACTGGATAATTCGAATGATCATATTTACCTGGTAGACCCAAACAGTATGCGGTTTACGGATGTAAATTATTCGGGCTATACCGATCTTGGTTACCGAAGATCTGAAATCCTGGAGATGGGTCCGCTCGATATTATGCCTGACTATACAGTTGACGATTTCCGGAATATCCTGTATCAATTGCGTTCCAGCTCCAATAACCGGGTTATCTTTAATACGCTTCACCAACGGAAGGACGGCGCTTCTTTTCCGGTTGAAATATCCCTGTCATCTTTTATTTCATCGGATCAGAAGTTTCATGTGTTAATGGCTGCTCGTGATGCTTCCATACGCGAATCAGATCGCAAAAAACAACAAATGAATGCGATTGAAACCGAGGAAAAAAAACGCGCCTTAATTGCCCGGGATTTGCATGATGGTGTTTCGCAAAATCTGGCTGCGGTAAATATGATGCTGATGTCGGTAGAAGAAGAAACAGCGGAGATGTGTCCCGATTTAAAACATCGTTTGGCCGACATTAAATCTTTACTGGCAAAATCGATCGATGATGTAAGGAAAATTTCTCACGACCTGATGCCGCGGGAGATTAGTGCTTATGGAATTTGTAAATCCGTAGAAACGCTGGTTCAACGCTTGAGTGTAAGCAGTGATATTGAAACCGATCTTGTTTTAAATGGCAAAGAACCGGTATTACCCATTTCCATTCGTGTTAACGTGTACCGTATTATTGATGAGTTTATCAATAATGTACTTCGGCATTCGGATGGAAAACGACTGACGATCAAAATTTCATTCGGCAGGGATACATTGAGTATTCAATTGCAGGATCATTGTAGCGGAAAATATTTTGGTTCTGTAGCCGGTTCCGGTATTTCTATTTCCGAAATGATTAGCCGCATGAAATTCCTCGATGCCGAACATGAATATTTTGTTCGAAGAGGGGAGGGGATTTTTCTGAATCTTAAGCTCAATTTGGTGGAAAAGGGACCCGAATTGCAGGAGAATATGGTATATCCATTAATCTGATTGCAGAAACTACCTAGTAGTTCCCTTCTGCTATTTCACCTAAAAATCCGCTTTTTTGCTCATTCTTTTGTCGATTGTCAACACTAGTTTTGGTATAGACATGAGACGCATTTTTTCCATAATCGTTTTTCTGCTCTTCGCACAGTTTTCCTCTGCGGTGGTCAATTTTACATCCACTACGCAATCGGGTTGTATTCCCTTTTCTGTTCAATTTACCGCTCAGGCACCCGGCGCTATTGCTTACCAATGGAGTTTTGGTAACGGATCTTATTCAAGTTTGCAAAACCCTTCCTGTTTGTATCAGAACGCGGGCGTGTACACCGTAAAATTAGTGGTGCAGTATTCCAATGGTAGTTCGGATTCCATCATTAAACCAAATTACATAACGGCTCATGCCTTGCCATCGGGTAGCATCGCTTTTAGTTCTGCTCAAACTTGTCCGGAAACGGGTTCGGTGGCATTTACATTATCCGGTTCCGGTTATCAATCGGTACTATGGAATTTTGGCGACGGAACCAATTCTTCATTGGTAAATCCTGCTCATACCTATATGAGTGCGGGGACATTTTTTCCTTCGGTGACCTTAATGGGAGCAGGGAATTGTCAGACCACCATTTCAAGTACAAATTCAATTACAATTCAACCTGTTTCACCTGCAAATTTTTCCGTTAACACCAATTTGATTTGCGGAATGAATAATCCAGCAGTGTTTAATGGTCCCTCCGGAATGAACAATTACAATTGGAATTTTGGAGATAATACTTCTGCTGTTACCGAAGATCCGCAACACGTGTATACATCACCCGGTGCCTATTATCCGCAATTGATAGTAACGAATACTTTTGGTTGTAAAGATACCTTTATTGCAGCAGTACCTGTTACGGTTCAGGCGAATCCTACCGCGCAATTAAGTGCATCGGCCTATACCGGTTGTGCGCCGCTTTCCATTAATTTCAATTGCAGTTCTGTGCCTGGTGCTATACAATACCAATGGAATTTTGGTGATGGAGGCAGTGCTTCGGGACAAAGTATTTCACATTCGTACACACAGGCAGGCAATTATCATGTTACTTGCACTGTGTTAATGTCGACCGGTTGTTCTTTTCAGTTTGACTTAAACAATAACATCGTTATTCCTCCCTTGCCGGTGCCATCATTTACTTCCGGACCAACATCGGGTTGCGCTCCGTTTTCTGTTCAATTCAACAACACTTCGCAAAACGCAACAAGTTATAGCTGGAATTTTGGAGATGGAGGAACATCCACACAAATTCATCCCAATCATACTTTTTTAAACAACGGAAATTTTACGGTTGTTCTGCATGCCTACAATGCTGCGGGATGTGAAGTCAACACCGTTGCCACCAATCTGGTGAATGCCATTCGTGTGGTGCCCTCTTTTACAACAAGTAATAACAGCGGTTGTGGTCCGCTTACCGTTCAGTTTACGAATTCAACACAGGGATTGGGTTTGAATCAATACCTCTGGTATTTTGGTGATGGAACGACTTCCAATGCGTTAAATCCTTCTCACACGTATCAATATCCGGGAATTTATGCTGTATCGCTGGTTGCCATCACACCACAAGGTTGCAGAGACTCGGTAAATATTCCGAACAGTGTAAATGTGCTAAATCCTGCAGCCAGTTTTCCAATTAGTGGAACAGTGCAAGGATGCGCACCTTTTACCACTCATTTTACCGATTCCACTTTTAATGCTTATACCTGGCAATGGAATTTTGGCGACGGAACCACCTCTACGCAGCAAAATGTTACGCATGTTTATCAGCAACCCGGTCAATACAATGTTTCTCTTGCCATCATGATTCAGGGCGGTTGTTCCTTATTATTTCCCAATTACAAAACCGTAAAAGTGGGTCGTATTGAATCTACACCGCTGGTTACGACGGATTGTAATACCGGACAAATCACATTAACGGATACACTTGCTGTTCCGCATACCACCAGCTGGGCTTATTCCGGAAATACCTACACGGGTGCTAACGTTACCAATGTTGTTCCACCCGGAAATATTTATTCGTTAACCATGACCATTACCGATTCACTCGGTTGCGTTACCACACATGTTTCTCCATTCGGAATTAATACTATTTCTTGTGGTGGAGGTGGAGGTGCCGGAGTTCCCGGTGGAAATGGAAATGTAACGCTTCCATATTTCCAACCTCAGTTGTATGGTTGTGGTCCATTTACGGTCGATTTTATTTATCCCGGATGGAATGGTGTTCAATTTATACAATGGAATTTTGGTGATGGAACTACATCTAATCAAATCAATGATCAGCATACCTATTCAGGAAATGGTGTTTATACGGTAAGTTTACAAGTGAACAACAATGGCATGAATCAGATCATTCAGTTTCCGGATATGATTCACGTATCAACCATACAATCGCAATTTTCAATTTCGCATTTACCCGGTTGCATCGATTCTTCACTGGTGATGCAGGATTTTACCAATGGAGCAGTAGCATGGAATTGGTTGGTGAATGGTCAGGTTTTTAATTCGAACAATGCACTGACAAATCTGGCAATGCCTGCGGGAATTTCAGATTTATCTATTTCTTCACTGGTGATGAATGCGCAAGGTTGTGTATCTACCTCTTCGCAATCGGTGTATGCATCTACCATTTTAACGGCATGGTCCAACGACTACCTGGTATGCGATGGTCAACCTGTTACCTTGGGTTGTTCCATGGCCAACATGCAATTGTACGATTGGGATTTCGGTGATGGTCAACATTCCTCCTTACCAAATCCAACCCACAATTATCAAACAGCCGGAAATTATTTTCCTTCTGTAACAGTGCTAGCACAAAATGGATGTTCCTATCACGCAGTGATACCACAGGCGATTGTAAGTTATGTACCACATCCGGAATTCACCATTCTGCCGCAATCGTCCTGCACTTCTTTAACGGTTTCATTCAACAATTTATCTACGGGATATGCCCTTCCGTTAAATAGTTTTATGTTCTGGAATTTTGGAGATGGAACAACGAGTCACGTTTTAAATCCTACACATACCTATCAATTACCTGGAACCTATACCGTATCACTTGGTGTTGGTGGCGGTGGTTGTTTCCATTATGCTTATGCTACGGTAACGGTGGGCGATTTTAATGCGACCTTAAATACACATCAGCTTCACAATTGTTTGCCTGCAGATGTCAATTACTCCGTAACCGCACCTGGATTTAGTGCAGCGCAATGGAATTTTGCAGATGGACAAACAGCAATTGGATCTTCCGTATCGCATGTTTATCAAAATTACCCTGCTACTTTTGGTTCTGTAATTGTGAGTGATTACCGTGGTTGTACAGATACACTTTCACTGCCGGGTATTACTCAGTTCACCGCTTATGCAAGTACACAAAATGATTTAGGTTGCGCTCCATTGCAAACGGCGTTTAACGGACTTGCTCCTTTTTGTACGGGTAGTTGGAATTTTGGTGATGGAACTACTTCCAATGGAATAGTGTTAAATCATACTTATTCGAATCCCGGTTCTTATTCGGCCTATTTTATTGCTACCGATACCACAGGTTGTGTAGATACTGCTTTTGTTAATCCGGTAGTGGTGCAGGGACCTCAAATTTCTATTGCTGCAGATACGCTTGCAGGTTGTTTTCCATTGGGCGTAAATTTTTCTTCCAGTACACAAAATGCAGTAAGTGTATTATGGAATTTTGGTAATGGGTCAACATCTGTACTGAACAATCCTTCCTATTTGTATCCCGATAATGGAACCTATTCGGTATATGCAGTTGCAAGTTCTGCCAATGGTTGCACCGATACTTCCAATGTATTATCGATAAATGCCATTGGTCCCGACGCCATCATTTCAGGTCCCGGCTTTAGTACTTGTCCCGAAACGAATGTCTCCTTTCAGCAATCGTCCAACAACGCCGTAACCTATTTATGGAATTTTGGAGATGGAGCAACATCCGCATTAGCGAATCCTGATCACATTTATGTGCAATCCGGAAATTACAATGTCATGCTTCAGGTGAGCGATTCATTAGGTTGTACTGATATAGCAGTAGCCAATAATTTTGTAACGGTGTATAACGATCCTCAACCCCAATTAATCCTTATCGATTCCATCGGATGCGCACCGCTGCTTTGCCATTTTCAGTGGAATGCTATAGTTGGAAATGGATCGGTGATTTATTTCGGCGATAATACTTCTCAGCCAATCAATGCACAAAATGTTAGTCACACCTATACCCAAGCCGGAATTTATCATCCATACCTCTTATGGAACTCTGCGCATGGTTGTACGGATACAGTGCATTTACCTTCCATTCTTGTCCGTGAGATTCCGGATGTAAGTATTCATTTACAAAATTCAGGTAATTGCGCGCCGGTACAGGTGGAGTTAAGTGTGAACGCCAATGTGCCGATTAATGGATTTCAATGGTCGTTAAATGGACAAAATGTTTCTTCTTCTTCAGTTTATTCCACCATATTAAATCCGGGTAATTATATTTTTTCAGGTGTGTTTACCGATCAGTTTGGTTGCAGAGATACAGTAGTTTTAAACACCGCTGTGAATGTAGGAGATACTACAGCACCTGTTCAGGTCGACCTGAAACGTGTGAGTGTTTTAAATTCATCCATGGTAACCATTGAATGGAATCCTGCAAGTGGAAATGGACTTGCAACATATACCTTATACCGTAGTTCGGCCTATGGAAATAATTTTCTTCCCATTGCAGTAATTCCTGTTAACGGATTTCCGGCGTATGTCGACAGCTCCATCAATCCTTTAAACAATTCCTGGTGTTATTATGTGGTTGCGAATGATAGTTGCGGACGAAACAGCATTCCTTCTGACATCCATTGCACCATTGAAAACAGTGCTCATTTTGCAGGAAATAATCAGGTGGATATTCACTGGAATGTTTATAGTGGTGCTGTTGTAAACAGTTATCGTGTTTGGCGTAAAAAACCATTGGCTACACAGTTTATTCCTTATACCACCGTGTTCAATAATAAAAATGGTGAATACATCGATACACAGGCTGTTTGTTCGGGTGAATATGTTTACCTCATTGAGGCGATGAATCTTGATGGAACATCTCTCAACTCCTGGAGCGATACGGCGATTGTAAATGTAAATGGAATTGATGTAAGTGGAATGAGTTCCAGAATCATTCGTTCAACGGTTATCGATGATGCCAGGGTGTTAACGGAATGGACCACCGACTCATCTTATTCTGTATTTGTTTCGTATGTGGAATTATATAAATCCATAAATGAGGGTCAGACATTCTCACTGGTAACCTCATTTCCGGGATCAAGCGGGGTTTATATCGACAATGATGTAATGGTCGATAAAAAATCATATCTCTATAAAGTGAGAGCCATAAGTGTTTGCGAAAGTACATTGGAAGAATCCAACCTGGGATCTTCCATCTTGTTACAATCCGAACGCATGGATGATTTTACCATTCGTCTGTTTTGGTCGGAATATAAAAACTGGAATACCGGTGTAGCCAGCTATGAAATTCAAAAGTTGGATGCCTTCGGAAATTGGGTTACCGTAGAGGTAGTTCCCGGTAATACAACGGAGATTCAAATCCGCGAATAATTTCATTTTTTTTTATTTGTTGCACTGTTTTTTTTCGTCACTTAAGATGAAAAGCTCATTTGTTTTTCTAAAAAAGCAATGGGTAGTTGAGCAATAAATTCACCTTGATTATAAATGGAAAGTGCATTTCCAATAATGGGAATTCATCCCGTTGTCAGAAAATGATTTTTTTTTCATTGCAGAAATTACGGAAGAAAAAAACAGTGAATCATTTTGTTTCTATACTATAATTCTTCGGAATGCCTTTATAATAAAGGGTTTTGCAAGGGTAGGTAATTCTACGCAGCCCGTTTTGGTTTTTCTACCAACGCAAAAATTACTGTAGAAATTACTGCGTGTATTTACTCAGTACATCTACCTGATGCCTTTGCAAAAATGAGAATAAAGCATCGTGTTTTTTGCAAGAAGATCTTGCAGTTTTCCCTATGAAAAAACTTCTTTTTTGTCACTTACAAATTGGGTGTATATGAGGTTTTAATCCGCTCATGGTCGGGATACATTTGATTTAAACGAACGAACCATGAAAACTATCACTGCCATCGTTTTCTTTCTGACACTTGCCACTGTAAGTTTCGCTCAGAACAATGCCGGATCTACCACTTATAGAGTAGTAGCAACGCAAAATGGAAATACTGCTATAACAAGTGTATCCAATACCATTGAAGTAAGTTCTCCTTCTTCCGTTTTTATTCCTAACGCATTTACTCCCGATGGTGATGGTATTAACGATACCTGGATGCCGGTGTTGACCAATGTAGATGAAGTTCGCTTGAGTGTTTTCAATCGTTGGGGTGAAGAGATTTTTACAGGATCAGAAGGACACCAATCCTGGGATGGCACCTTTAATGGTGAATCAGTTCCACAAGGTGTTTATGTCTATCAAATCCGTGCCTGGTCAAAAGATCATTCCAAATGGTACGATTACAGCGGATCTGTAACGCTTGTTAAATAATCAGCAAAAACCAAAAAATCATACTATGAAATCGTTAGTTCTTCTTTTTATGAGTCTGTCGGCCGGAGCATTCGCTCAGCAGATCGTTCAAGTGCAAACTGAAAATGTAATGGAGGAAGTCATTCCTGATGCATCGAAAGTGAAATTCGTTAACGGGGTTAACTATCATGTCTATTCCTTTAATGAAAAATCAGCCCACTGTACGTATGTCCTCCAGCGGAAAGTGAAAGATGGTCAATGGGAAATGATTGGTACCAAGGACGGACTCCAATCGCCGAATGGGTTGATGCTGACCTATTGTTTTAAAGATTCGGTTGTAAGTCCTGACGATGTTCAATACCGAATGATGAAGGCCTATCAAAAATCGCATTTGGTGGTGGATAACAGCATGCAGGTAAATTCTGATGTAAAGCAGGTTCAGGATAAAGTGATTTGTCACGTAGTGGGGAAAAAAATAATTGTTTGTTTCAACGAAGAAGTTGCTTCTGCAAAAATTTCATTGTTTCGCTTAAACGGCGATCTGGAAACTGAGAAAGAATACAGCAAGGTTCCGGGATTGGAATTGGAAGTCAACCCCCAGGTTTCCGGCGATTTTTATGTGCTGGTGGAGTTCAACGGATTAACGGTTTGTCCGGGTATCATATCGATCAGTTAAGTCATGGCCGTTGCTCCTTTATTTATGGTTTCAGATGAATTCCCTGATTTCAGGAAAGATTCTGATATTTGCAGCATGAAAACAAAAACGCTCCGCAAAAACAAGGTGAATGTGATCACGCTGGGTTGCTCTAAAAATATTTTCGATTCGGAAGTGTTGATGGGTCAACTCAAAGCCAATCAATTTGAAGTTGAGCACGAAAGCACAAGTGATGATTCCTCGATTGTGATTATCAATACCTGCGGATTTATTGAAAATGCCAAACAGGAAAGTATCGATACCATATTGCAATTTGCGGAGGCGAAGAAAAAGGGACTGGTAGAAAAAGTGTATGTGACCGGATGTTTAAGTGAACGCTACAAACCCGATCTCGAGCGCGAAATTCCCGAAGTGGATGCCTTTTTTGGAACACGCGATTTACCGCGTTTATTAAAAACCCTCAAGGCCGATTATAAAAAAGAATTAGTGGGCGAACGTTTGTTAACCACTCCGGCGCATTATGCCTACTTTAAAATTGCAGAAGGATGTGATCGTCCCTGTTCTTTCTGCGCCATTCCACTCATGCGTGGAAAACATGTTTCTGTCCCCATTGAAACATTGGTGGATAATGCTAAATCGCTTGCTAAAAACGGAACCAGGGAATTGCTGGTCATTGCACAGGATTCTACGTATTACGGACTCGATTTGTACAAAGAGAGAAAACTGGCGACTTTATTATCCAAATTAAGTGAAGTAGAAGGAATCGATTGGATTAAGCTGCATTATGCTTTTCCAAGTGGATTTCCGGAAGATGTGCTGGATGTAATCCGCAACAATCCGAAAGTCTGCAATTACCTCGATATGCCCTTGCAGCACATCAGCGATTCCGTTTTAAAAAGCATGAAGCGCGGAACCACCAAGCAAAAAACAATTGATCTCGTCAATACCATTCGCGATAAAGTTCCGGGCATTGCCATTCGCACTACACTCATATCGGGTTACCCGGGTGAAACGCAAAAGGATCATGAAGAAATGTTGCGTTGGGTAGAAGATTCCCGTTTCGATCGTTTGGGTGTGTTCACCTATAGTCACGAAGAAAATACCGGTGCTTTTGCATTAAACGACGATGTGGATCCGGAGGTAAAAATGCAACGTGCCAATGAAATTATGGAGTTGCAGCAGGGAATTTCGGCGAGTTTAAATGCAGAAAAAGTAGGCCGCACCTTTCAGGTGATTGTGGATCGAAAAGAAGGAAAAAATTATATCGGAAGAACGGAACATGATTCTCCGGAAGTTGATAATGAAGTCCACATTTCGGGTGCCGACTACCTACGTATTGGCGATTTTGTAAATGTGAAAATTGAATCGGCAGATCCTTACGATTTATTCGGGAAAGTAATGGCCTGATTAATTTTCCTCGATGCGAAACATCGTATAATGCAGGTTTTTCTGAATGGCCCAGTCGAGATATCGCTTAGCGTTGTTCTTGTGAAACTCGTCTTTACTTTCCAGGTATAATTCGTAGGAAAGTCGCGATAAGTAAAGTAAAACACGCGGACATTGCGGCTGCTGGTTGCGGTACATAAATAAATCCGCCAAGGCTTCCTGGTACTGCTTTAAATCAAGATATAATCGTCCACGCCGTAAATAAGCCAGGCTCATATTCGGATTGGCTTCGATGGCTTCGGTGTAAAAGGTGATGGCTTTTTCGGTTTGACCTTCCTCTTCGAGATTAACGGCGATATGGAATAAATCGAGCGAACGTTCAAAACGATCATGCGCTTCCGATTCGTTAAAACCGGCGGGCGATTTAATGGAAACGGGACTCTCCATTAAATCCAATTGATAATGCGGTGAAACAGTTACCATACGATCAAATATAACCTTCAAACGCAAAAAATGTTGAAACGTTGCCTTACAGATTTGAACAGGCAATGGTTAACAGCTATCGGGGTTTTGGAGGGGCCATTTTGCGGACGGCTTCAGCAATAATTTCATCGAAACGTTCTTGTTGCCTGGGTTCACAGATTTTACGCAACGCTTGAAAATGCTGGTAGGTAATGCGCTCAACTTCACCCTGAAGACCTGCAATGGAGTCGATAAGAGCGGAAGATTCTTCGGGCGAACCCGCATACAATCGATCGCGCAGTTCGCCCATTTCATCGCGAATGGAGGTAACGGCGGCATGGTGTTCATCTCTTAATATTCGGTATTGTTCTTCCTGCTTATCGCTGAGTTGAAGTTCGTGCACCAAAAAATGGTAAGCTTCCAGACCAGGGTGGGGTGGACGACGGAATAAGAGGAATCCGGTCAACACCAAATTCATCAGAATCAAGGCAACAATCAGAAAAATAATTTTTCTCGAAGTATTCATGGCTTAAAATTGTAAATCAGTTGAACCGAAAAAACTATTCTCAATGGCTTCTGTCCCGCTGATTGATGTAGCGGATTTACGAATGGCGTAAGTGTTTACCAAAAGTAAAACCAGAACACCAACAGCCAGGGTTAAAAACAATTTTCTGTCGGAGGGACGCTCCTTCATTTTGAAAATGATTTTTTCTTCCATCCAATAAGAAGGGTCCACAGCAGAAATCCGTTCACCGAGTGAAAGAATTTTATCGATGGATTTTTCGTTTTGCATGTTTATTTCAGTTTATGTTTTAATTCTTCTCTTAATTTTTTATTCGCTCTCACCAATAAGGATTCCACTGCTCCGATAGTAGTATTCATAATCGCAGCCACTTCATCTTGTTTTAATCCCTCCATGCGTGCCAGCACAAATGCTGTTCTTTGCTGATCGGGTAATAATTCAATAGCGGCGTATAACATTTCTGCTTCTTCTTTATCTTCCAGCATCACCCCCGGGTGATTCAAATTCCGGGGTTCTAATTGACCCAGATCGCTTAATCCGAAAATTTTTCCCCATCGTTTTTTTCGTTTTCCCGCCTTGATGTGATCCAGCGATTTCCGAATGGCAATGCGGTAGATCCAGGTCGACAACTTACTTTCTCCTCTGAATTTCGAAACCGAATGAAACAACTCAATAAAAACCTCCTGCGTTAAATCTTCCGCTTCCTCCAATCGGGGTACCATTTTTAATATGGCGTTCAAAACCAACTTACCGTATAACTGAAAAGCTATACGATAGGCTTTCTCTTTACGGGCAATAAGTCCGCGTATGAGTTCCTGTTCTTCCACCGGTTGGAGATTCATCATTATGACGACAAAATCGAAAGAATCCTGCACAAAAAGAAAAACCCGGGCATAACCCGGGTTTTTTTATTGAATTAATTGAGTTTAATACATGTCTTCCATTCCGCCCGGCATAGCAGGAGCAGCGGCTTTTTTCTCTTTTTTCTCACTCAGCACACATTCAGTAGTAAGAATCATGGAAGCGATTGATGCTGCATTTTCCAATGCTACACGGCTAACTTTAGTAGGATCGATTACACCGATTTTAAACATGTTCTCGAATTTTTCGGTAGCAGCATTATAACCGAAATCATCTTTCCCTTCTTTTACCTTGTTCACAATCACCGAACCTTCCAGTCCGCCATTTTCCACAATCTGGCGCAGCGGGGCTTCTAATGATCGGCGAATGATATCTACACCGGTTTTTTCATCTTCATTTTCTGTTTTAACCGCATCGAGTGATGGAATAGCACGAATAAATGCTGTACCTCCACCGGCAACAATTCCTTCTTCTACAGCAGCGCGTGTGGCGTGCAAAGCATCATCTACACGGTCTTTCTTTTCTTTCATTTCCACTTCGGTTGCAGCTCCTACATAAAGCACGGCAACTCCACCGGAAAGTTTTGCAAGACGCTCCTGTAATTTTTCGCGATCGTAATCGGAAGTGGTATTGTCGAGTTGTGCTTTAATCTGACCAATTCTGGCTTTAATGGCATCTGCTGTTCCCTTGCCGTTCACGATGGTGGTATTATCCTTGTCGATCGCAATTTTTTCGCAGCTTCCGAGGTGGGTAATATCTGCTGCATCTAAGCGGTATCCTTGTTCTTCGCTGATTACGGTACCACCGGTAAGAATAGCAATATCTTCCAGCATGGCTTTTCTGCGGTCGCCAAATCCCGGAGCTTTAACGGCGGCAATTTTTAATGCACCGCGTAATTTATTTACTACCAAAGTCGCTAATGCTTCACCATCTACATCTTCGGCAATAATCAATAATTGTTTTCCTTGTTGAGCTACTTGTTCAAGAACGGGGAGAATATCTTTCATCGAGCTTACCTTTTTATCGGTAATCAGAATGTAAGGCTTCTCCAGTTCGGCAATCATTTTTTCGGTATTGGTTACGAAGTAAGGAGAAAGATATCCGCGGTCGAATTGCATACCTTCTACGGTTTTTACTTCCGTTTCAGTTCCTTTTGCTTCTTCAACGGTAATTACACCTTCTTTCCCCACTTTTGCCATCGCTGTGGCAATGAGTTTTCCAACGGTTTCATCGCCATTGGCTGAGATGGTAGCTACCTGTTCAATTTTTTTATTGTCGTCGCCCACCAATTGCGATTGTGCTTTCAGTGAATTAACCACCGCTGCAACTGCTTTTTCAATTCCGCGTTTTAAATCCATCGGATTTGCCCCGGCAGCTACATTTTTCATTCCCGCAGCAACAATCGCCTGCGCTAAAACGGTAGCCGTCGTGGTTCCGTCGCCCGCAACATCAGCGGTTTTCGAGGCGACCTCCTTAAGCATCTGCGCTCCCATATTGGCAACGGGATCTGCAAGTTCAATTTCTTTGGCTACTGAAACGCCGTCTTTAGTGACATGCGGTGCGCCGAATTTTTTTTCAATGACTACGTTGCGGCCTTTTGGACCCAGCGTAACTTTTACAGCGTTCGCTAAGGTGTCAACACCTTTTTTTAATGCTTCGCGCGATTCAATGTCGAATGAAATATCTTTTGCCATAATGGATTGTATTTAAATAAATGATTGTTTTAGTTCAATTGAATATTAATCGCGTTAGAGAATCGCATAAATATCGCTTTCGCGCATAATGAGGTATTCTCTTCCGTCGATGGAGATTTCAGTGCCGGAATATTTACCGTATAAAACGGTATCGCCCACTTTTACCGTAAGCGGTTCATCTTTTTTTCCATTACCAACCGCTACCACTTTTCCTTGTTGTGGTTTTTCTTTCGCTGTGTCGGGAATAATAATTCCACCGGCAGTTTTCGTTTCAGCCTGGGCAGCCTCAACAAGAACGCGGTCCGCCAGCGGCTTCACTTTCACTTCTACTTTTTCTAAAGTTGCTGTTGCCATAAAAATTTAATTTTTTGAGATGAAACATGAATGAGGTACAAGGGCAATGACAAAGCCTGTACCAAAGGGAAAAGCAGGAAAAAATGGCAGAGAGGGGAGAAAAAATGACAGCAAAAAAAATCCCGCAACTGCGGGATTTTCAATTATTGGTTTTATTTCTTTTCTCTGAAGAGGGTAAGGGGGTATTGACTGGTAACGTCTTTATCTCCAAATACACCGGTGAGTATTACGTAGTAAGTGCCTTCAGGAAGTTCTTTACCATTTTTGTTGGTGCCATCCCATTTGAATTCCACTTCCGAAGATTCGTACACCAATTGTCCCCAGCGATTATAAATCTGAACCGTTAAGGCATCCCAGCAAGGATTCGGTGTCCCTTCAATTTTAAAGAAGTCGTTCACATTATCACCATTAGGTGAAAATACATTCGGAACAATTTCTTCAATACCACTTGGAGGAATTACATTGATGTTTACAATACGATGGATGGAATTGGTATCGCCACTACAACCGAGGGAGTAGGCTTGAACATCCAATTCAAATCCGGGTACTAATAAATCTTCACATTGTGTAGGCCAGCAATAACGCAAACCAACAGCACCCTGCGCCACCCACGATCCGGCAATGAATTGTGGAGCAGGAAGTAAAATTGAATCGGGTAAACCAGTTGTGCTATCCGTATAATTAAAATAGTAAAGAGTGTCTGGACTAAATTGATAAGGTTCAGGCAAAGTTAAAACGGCTCCATCACCAAAGGTGTTCGAACTCAAAATAATAGAAACGGTATCTGTTACATCCGGATCTTGTACAACGATATCAAAACATCCGGAGCTCAAAACCTGAATGTCCACCGTGTCAGGAAGGTAAATCGATGGAAGATCATCGAACACACAATTCAATGCCGAATACTGCACATCGCGTATGGTTTCGCCGATTTTAACGCCATTTCTGTATTCTTCCACACGCACTGCAAAAACATAAGTACCCAGTGCATTGGGAGCTACCGTAATAATTCCGGTTTGGGAGTTGATCGACATCACCGGTGTGCCGCCGCAAATATTACCAAGGTTGTAAGGAGCTAACCAGTTTACCGTGGTCCAGGGCATGGAGCCGGTATTGTCGGTATAAGGTTCAACCAAAGAATAAACCAATGAATCACCATCGGCATCGGTAACATTCGGATCAATCAATTTTACTGCATCCACACAGAAATAACCGTCGGAAGGGTAGGGACCAAAATCGGGGGTGGAATTTCCGCCGCTAATGGCAGGGTCCGGAAGTGCAATGTAAAAGGTGGATCCTTGAATATCGGGTTGGTTGAGGTTGTCGATAATCATGTTTCTGCAACAGATATCCCAAGCAAAATAATATCCGTTCGGGTTGTTGGCCAATACCACCGTGGTGATGAAATAATATTCCTCCACACAAATTCCCGTAGGGGTATAACACTCGTCGCCTAATGTCACCGGGGTGATGGTCGGGTTGGTCATGTCGAAGGTCATTACCTGCAGATTCGTCACCTTATCGTACACCCTTACCGGTGTAGCACCCGAAGGGGTGATGGTGGCTGCGGGACTCCCGTTAATACAGTCGCGGTAAACCCGCAGTTCTACCTGAAAAGTATTGGGTGCGGTTTGGTTAACTTGAAAATTTCCGCCGATTACGTGACTCGCCCAAGTGGTGGTTGTCAGCATTAATCCGGTTAAGAATAAAAAAATACGCTTCATTTGGATGTGTTTGAATGCAGACGAATATACGACAAAATAGGTTGCAGGCGCGACCATTAAATCAGGGTAAGAGGATTCTCAAACTGCGACTTAAAATCCGGATGTTTATATCTGAATCACTGATAACCAATGGATCGCCGTCGATATGAATGCGGTTAAAACGATGATTTCTAATTTGAAAAAAAGAACCTTCCATACGGGTAAATTTACCCGAGCGATCGAGTCGGCCCCCCAATGAGCGAAGGAATAAGGAAGGGAACGAATGCAGTTTTACGCGTTCCAATGCGCAAACGGCAAGTTGACCATCCATGGCATTGGCTTTAGCATCGATGATGACGCCATTACCGTATTGGCTCACATTGGCAACGGTAATGAGAAAGGGTTCGAGTTTAATTTCTTCCGAGCCATTGCTCAGGGTGCAGGCTTGAGCTTTGTATTTCGACCATTCCCGCAGGACTACCTTGGCATAACCTTGTAAACCGCGCTGACCCAAAGCTGCAAACTCATGGGCAATATGAGCGTCGAATCCCATTCCTGCAAAACCAAAAAATGGAATTTCATTGAGCAATCCCACATCTGTTTTTTTAGAACTGCCACTGTTGATTAATGCGATGGCTTTACGGGTGGCAAGCGGGATTTTATGGTGACGCGCAATTCCGTTTCCGCTGCCGGTGGGAATGATGGCTAATGTACTTTCAGAATGCATTAAAGCGCGACCCGCTTCATTGATGGATCCATCACCACCAACAATGGCGATAATGGGAATAGAAGCGTTAACGGCTTCCTTCGCCAGATCGTAGGCGTGACCCGCATGTTGGGTATAGGCAATATCGAAGGAGAATTTATCGCAGTCGAGATGATGGGGCAATAATTGTTCAAGCTTTTTTTGTTTGCCAATTCCCGAAATCGGATTGATAATAAACCGTATGTGTTGTTTTTCACTCAACGGTCATTTTGTTTTTGATGTGGGTATTGTTATAAACCTGAACTACTGATTTAATCAGTTTTGTCATATACGGTGCTTGCGGATCGCTGCTTAGAATATTCTTTTCACAGAGTGAATCTTCGGGTAATTTGAATAAAGCAATCGGATCTTCGCCGGCAAATTGAATTAGGTAATCTTTTGTCACCAATTGGTGAATGTCATTAACCATCATATAAGCCAACCCTTCATTGTTTTCAAACACGCTTTGTCCGTAGGCAAAAAACTGCATATCATAACCCAGGTAATCCATTACCGAAGGTAAAATATCAGCCTGCGAAACCACCTTATCGTTTTTTCCTTTTAATGTAGAATCGCCGGGGTGGAAAAAGACCAGCGGAATGCGGTATCTTCCCTCAACACCTGCGTAATACGGATCCTGCGAATCGCCGGTATGGTCGGCCGTGATTATAAAAAGGGTATTTTTATACCAATCGGTTTTCTTCATGCGATCGAAAAAACGTCTGAGCGCGAAATCGGCATATTCCACCGCGTTTTCCATGGGGATTTGCGATTTATTAAAAACCTTGGCGTATTTATCCGGAAAATTGTAGGGGTGATGCGAAGTGATGGAGAATAAAATGCCGACTTGCGGTCGCGGATAGGAGATGAGTTTATCGGCAAAAAACTGGAAAAACTCTTCATCGTGAATTCCCCAGTTACCGTTAAAATAGCGATCGTCGTTAAATTCACTTCTTCCGTTATAATCATCAAACTGGGCAAGTTTGCAGAAATTATCGAATCCCATCGATCCGTTGGTGGCTCCGTGAAAATAGGAACTGTGATAACCGTATTTTTTTAACAGCGTTCCAAATGAAGTAATCCGGTTGGCATTATACCTGGAAGTAATAAAAGGTTCCGGCATAAAGGTAGGCAGCGATGCCATTACGGCGGGAGTCCCTTCTATAGATCGTTTTCCATTGGCATAGGCGTGCGTAAACATTAGCGATTCCCCAATGAGCGAATCTAAAAATGGAGCACAGCTTCGTTCTCTTCCGCAATAGGACTGCAGGTAGTGGGTGGAATAACTTTCCATTAAAAAAACCACCACATTACAGTTGGGATGAGAAAATTTTCCGCTCACTTTCCGAATCGGATTATACACTTTTGCTACTTCTTCATCACTGTAAAAGTGAAACTCCGTTAAGCCGGGTTGTCCCCATGTTTTCACCATGGTAAATGGTGTATTGAGCACAATCGGTAAATTGGCTGGGGAAGTGTATTGAGAAGCCGTGATAACCGAAATAGGTTTTAAGCCAAAACCACCACGCGCAATCAATATAAAAATTCCGATGGAAAGAACGAAAACAACAGATTGGGGCAGGTAGCTGAAATGGGATTCTGTTTCCTTTTTTTTCGTTCTGCGATAAAGCCAAAAGCAAAGTCCGAATACCATAGCCACCAGAATGGCAACCCACCAATAATCGCGAAAAACACTGGGCAAAATATTTTCGGCATCCGATCCAAAACTCAAAATGGTAAATAGATCGGCTGTTGAGCGCTTGGCGGTGAATTGAATAAATTTTACATCGATGCAATTCAGAATAATGCTCACGAGATTAATCAGGTGAAACGAAAAATCGCGCAGGAGGAGCAGGTGTTTTTGTTTTCGGAAATGAAGGGGAACCAGCGATAAAAAAATGAAGGGTGAAAAAAACATGGCAACGGTAGCCGCGTCGAAATAAATTCCGTACACAAAATCCATCATTTTCCAATCGGGAAACATGCCGGAGTTAAAAGCGAAAAAAATGATCCTGCACAGCATAAAGCCCAACATGGCTATACCCAGACGAATCAATAACAAGCGTAAATTGGATAAGTGCTGCATTGCAACAAAGATAAGAGTCTGCTTTAAAGTGGAGCTCTAAAACAAATATAAATAAGTGGAATTTATCTGATTGATTGAGCGGTAATTGATGAGATGATAGAGGACCTATTAAGGCAAGAGGACGATGGGAAATTTCTGTATTCTGTCAATATTTCGGATCTTAATTGTGTCGAGTGGACAGAAATATGCGTGTTTAAAAATCGTATATTTGTTAAGATGATTCCTGTAATTGAAAATAACCTCACAGAACTAAAACATTTATGCCAATCGCATAAGGTGAAAAGTATGGCTTTGTTTGGATCTGCTGCCAATGGTGTTTATGGGGAAGCAAGTGATATTGATTTACTGGTTCAGTTTATTCCGGAATTGGATATTCTGGACTATGCCGATAATTATTTTCAATTTTTAGAAAAACTGGAGCAATTGTTAGGTAAAAAAATTGATTTGGTTAATGTTGCTTCCATTAAAAATCCGGTATTGAAATCTGAAGTTGATCGTTCGAAAATAGAATTGTATGCAGCTTAGGATACTGAAGTATATTTTAGATATCGAAACCGTAATTGCAGAAATTAATCTGATAAAGATTAAAGCCAATAATAATTTTCACACTTTTTCTACGGATATTTTACTTCAGCGTGCAGCTGAAAGAGATCTGGAAATTATAGGAGAGGCAGTGAAAAAGATTATGGAGCTAGATCCGAAGGCTCCAATCAGCTCAACAAAAAATATTATCGGCTTAAGAAATAGAATTTCTCATGCCTATGATTCCATAGAACCTGAAATGGTTTGGTCAATTATTCAAAAGGATAATCCCTTATTGGAAGATCAATTAGTGCAATACAAAAAATAAGCAATACATCGGTTGCTGATTTCTTAATGAAACTCAAAACATCCAATGTCGGGTATCACATCCCGGCTGGCATGATCGAGGTCGAAATCGATGCGGAACAGAACATTGCCGTTATCGCGACAAGGCGAATTGGAACCCAGGTGATAATCCTGGTTATTGGCATCCACGAAAATGGGGAATACGTTTTTTACTACGGAAATATAGTGACTCGTATTGCTGAGGTCCTGATCGCTCTTGATGTAACAGGTATTGAACACATGATCTCCTAAAGCACCGGGATTCATATTCACTACAAATTCATTGTCCTTGTTCCCGTAAATGATACTGTTACTTACTTCGGCTTGCAGATCGACCAACACCGTAGCTCCGCTGTTGTCGTAAAAGAAATTGGCCATTCCAAATGCGGGTACACCACGATCGTTGATGCTCCAGTAATTTGCAAAGGTGCAGTGATTGATATGTACAAAGCCTCCGCCGGTGCAAAGGAAAGCGTACTGACCACAATTGTTCACCATGCAATTGGTCATGCTCATATCGCCGGCCACATTGTTCCAAACGCCGAAGTTCGACATATTCTCAATGCGCAAATAATTCATGGTGATGGGATCGATGTGACCCGTAATGCTCTCTACACGAATACCCACCGAAGCATTTCTGATTTCGCAATCTTCCAAAGCAGATGGTCCCGCCTCGAGGAAAATGATTCCCGACCATTGTCCGGGTAGTGAATCATAATCGGGTTCCAAACGATCGCCCTGAAAAATAATTTTAGAACCGGGCGTTCCAATGGCCTGAAGTTTACCGCTGTTGTAAACGACGAGTGCCGAATTGACATGCGAATAAATTTTAGTTCCGGGTTGAATGGTCAGCAAACAGGCAGAGTCCACCACCGGATATCCGTAAATCACATGTGGTTTATCATTGGTCCAAACATCATTACAAGGCAATTCGAAAAATGGAGATGTAGCTCCACTTGGCGGCGTGTGAAAATAGGCGTCCTGTCCCCAGGCCACAAGGTCCACATCCTGCACATTGCCATTGCTGACGAACAAAATAGAATCGGTCACCAGCATGGGGGTGCTTGCTGAATTCGGATCGAGTGTTACCTCTATAAAAATGTACATACTGTCGCCCGCCTCAATTTCGATATCCGAAAAACTGGTTCCGGGTACACCATCTACATTCATTCTGAACATGTTTCCTGCAGCTCCGGCCAGATAGATGCGGTCGATTTTTAATTTACCCCGGTTGTTGTTGTACACCTTTAATTGTCGGGTAGTGGAGCCCACCGTGGTGAAGAGGGTGTCGAAAATTATAGTGTCGTTCGAGAAGTCCAGCCTGGCCGAACCATCCTCCAAAACCCGGTCTTTCCTGCACGAAATCAGTGCAATGGAGAGGAGTAGGGGGACAAATAACAGCAGTCTGCTTCGTTTTTTCATGGGGACACAAATATACAGATAATGAAATACGCTTTTTATTTGCGATTATTGCAGGAATTGCTGCTTTAAGGCAGAATTTATTTGGAGGTATATTTTATTTTACTACATTTGCAGCCCGATTACTGTCACGCATTATGAAAAAAGACATTCATCCAGAGAATTACAGATTGGTTGTGTTTAAAGACATGTCCAACGATTATAGTTTTGTTTGCCGCTCTTGCGCAGAAACAAAAGACACTATTGTGCATACCGACGGCGTTGAATACCCGCTGGTAAAGCTTGATATTTCGTACACTTCGCATCCCTTCTTCACCGGTAAGGTGAAATTGGTGGATACTGCAGGTCGTATCGATAAGTTCAAGAGCCGTTACGACAAGTTCAAGAAAAACTAATCGTTTTTTGTTCATACCGAAAACCCTGTCATACACTGGCGGGGTTTTTTTGTTGTGGTTTACTGAGCTTTGAAATGTTATATTTGAGTCAGCATGAAAATTTGTTTGTTCGACGATAAAGAGTGGGATCAACTGCTTCCGCTCACCTACACCCGCTCGGTTTCGGATGTACGGGTAGGAATTTTAACCCTGCGCGAAAAATGGGAAAAACGTTCCGGAATGGAGTGTTCCGTTTATACCCGTGCTTATCTCCAGAATAAATATCCATCGGAAAAAGTCCAGGGCGAATACCTGCTCATTAACAGTGCATGCATCGCTACGGCGGAATTGTTTCATGCGGTTTTTGAATTGAAAAAAGGTCAGCAACTCGAGGGACGATTAGGCTGGATTGCCAAACGTGGAGAAGGGGATCCGCTGAATGATCATGCTACGTTTGAAACGGTGATTTTTAAAGGGACAGAAGCGCGCGTTTCTTTTCCCTGGGATGTGTTTTCTTTAAACCGGATTGCACTCGAGGAAGATTTTGAATTGCTGACTCATCACCGCGTGTCGCAAATGTTGTCTTCTACCAATACGGTTATTGGAAATGGAAAAATATTCCTGGAAGAGGGAGCAAGAGTTGAGGCCTGTATTTTAAATGCAACGGATGGACCCATTTACCTCGGCAAGGATGCAGAAATCATGGAGGGTTCTATGATTCGTGGCGGATTGGCATTGGGAGAGCATTCTACGTTAAAACTGGGGACAAAAATTTATGGTCCCACCACCATTGGTCCACATTGCAAAGTAGGCGGCGAAATTTCGAATTCGGTAATTTTCGGTTATTCCAATAAAGCGCATGATGGATTTTTAGGTAATTCGGTATTGGGAGAATGGTGCAATTTGGGTGCAGATACCAATAATTCGAATTTGAAAAACAATTACGGAATGGTAAAGGCATTTAGTCCTGCCCAGGCTGAAATGATTTCTACGGGATTGCAGTTTTGCGGTTTAATAATGGGCGATCATTCCAAATCCGGAATCAATACCATGTTCAACACCGGCACGGTTGTAGGTGTTAATGCCAATGTATTTGGCGGCGGTTTTCCTCCTAAACACATTCCTTCTTTTTTCTGGGGCGGAGCAGATGGATTTGAAACCTTTGAACTGGAGCGTTCATTTGATGTTAGTCAACGTGTCATGTCGCGCCGTTCCCTCAGTTTCACCGACACCGATCGTGAAATAATGCGCCATATTTTCAATGTTACTGCAAAATTCAGGTCCTGATCTGCAATTTTTCTGACGATTTTGCATTATTCTTTCAATGGCACGGTCATTGAACTTTTACTGTCACAACTTTTTTTATGAACGAAAATAATTTTGGAGAACTTCTGGAATTCGGCGGCCTGATGGAAGGCGATACGGAATTGATTCCGCTGATTACCCCTGAAGATGAAGAGCAAATGAACAAGGAGGAGACTCCTGATGAACTTGCCATTTTACCTATACGAAATAATGTACTGTTTCCCGGTGTTGTTATTCCCATCACGGTAGGCCGTGATAAATCCATTCGCCTGATTAATGATGCCTACAAAGCCAAGAAAGTGATTGGTGTTGTAGCGCAAAAGAAACAAGATGTGGAAGCGCCCGGTTTTGATGATTTGAATAAAATCGGAACGGTGGCACAGGTGATGCGTGTATTGCGTATGCCCGATGGTAGCACCACGGTGATCATTCAGGGTAAGAAGCGTTTCGAAATGAACGAACTGATTTCGGAAGAGCCTTATATCCGCGCTACGGTAAAACAATTTATGGATGTGCCGCACGGACTGGGCGATGATAAACTGGAGGCTTTGATTTCATCGCTGAAGGATTTATCCATGAACATTATTCGTCTTAATCCCAATATACCGAGTGAAGCGGGATTTGCCATTAAAAATATTGAGAGTCCTACTTTCCTGATCAATTTTATTTCTTCTAACATGAATGCAACGGTGGAAGAAAAACAAATGCTCCTGGAAAAATCGGATCTGAATTCGCGCGGTGAATTGTTGCTGAGTTTGCTCAGTAAGGATTTGCAAATGCTCGAAATGAAGAATGAAATTCAAAGCAAAGTGCGGGTGGATATCGATCGCCAGCAAAGGGAATATTTCCTGCATCAGCAAATGAAAACCATACAGGAAGAATTGGGTGAGAGTCCGGTAGAGCAGGAATCGCGGGAGTTGAAGGACAGAGCCAAACATAAAAAATGGTCGAAAGAAGTCGAGAAGCATTTCAACAAGGAGCTGGAGAAAATGGGGCGCATGAATCCGAGTGGAGCAGAATATTCGGTGCAGTTGAATTACCTCGAAACCTTGGTGGATTTACCCTGGAATGTATATACCAAGGATAAATTCGATTTGAAAAAAGCACAGCAGATTCTGGACCGCGATCATTTTGGACTGGAAAAAGTTAAAGAACGCATCATTGAATACCTGGCCGTTTTAAAGTTGAAGGGCGATATGAAATCTCCGATTTTATGTTTGTATGGTCCTCCCGGTGTAGGTAAAACTTCATTGGGAAAATCGATTGCCGAGGCGCTTGGAAGAAAATATGTGCGGATGTCGCTCGGGGGATTAAGAGATGAAGCAGAGATTCGTGGTCACCGCAAAACCTATGTCGGTGCAATGCCCGGACGAATCATTCAAAACATAACGAAAGCGGAATCGTCGAACCCGGTTTTTGTCCTTGACGAAATCGATAAAACGGGAGAAAGTTACCATGGCGATCCTTCTTCTGCATTACTTGAAGTATTGGATCCTGAACAGAACACCAGCTTCTACGATAATTATCTGGAAGTGGATTACGATTTGAGTAAAGTGATGTTCATTGCAACAGCCAATAATTTATCGACCATTCAACCTGCCTTACGCGACAGGATGGAGATTATTGAAGTCACCGGCTACACCATTGAGGAAAAACTCGGAATTGCCAAACAACATTTAATTCCGAAGCTGCTGAAAGAGCATGGATATGATGCGAAGAATTTTAAAATTTCGGATGCGGTCATTGAAAAAATTATTGAAGAATACACCAATGAATCAGGTGTGCGCGGATTGGAAAAACGCATTGGAAAATTAGTGCGTAACCGGGCCAAGGAAATTGCATTGAACGAAAAATTCAAAGCAGAAATTACCGAAGAACAAGCATCAAAAATTTTAGGTCCCTCTCACCAGCGCGATAAATACGAGAACAACGATCATTTGGGTGTAGTCACCGGATTAGCCTGGACCCCCGTTGGCGGTGATATTCTCTTTATCGAATCGATTCTTACCGCCGGAAAAGGGAAATTGAGTTTGACCGGTAATCTCGGTGATGTGATGAAAGAAAGTGCGGTGATTGCACTTGAATTTTTAAAGTCGCATGCGCGTGAATTGAAAATTGACCCGAAAGCATTCGATCAGCAAAACGTACACATCCACGTTCCCGAAGGCGCTACGCCAAAAGACGGACCATCGGCAGGGATTACAATGTTGACCGCCTTAGCTTCGCAGTTCACCAAGCGAAAAGTAAAAAAGGCATTGGCCATGACCGGTGAAATTACCTTGCGTGGAAAAGTATTACCGGTGGGTGGAATCAAAGAAAAAATACTGGCTGCCCGTCGCGCAGGAATTCAGGAAATTATTCTTTGCGATAAGAATCAAAAAGACATTGAGGATATTAATCCGGATTATATCAAAGGACTCCGTTTTCACTATGTGAACAACATGATGGATGTTTTACAGATCGCTTTATTGAATGATGGAAATGTAAAAGCAAAGTCAACGGTAAAGACTTCTGCACTCAAAAAAGCACCGAAAAAAGTTGTTGCTGCAGTGAAAACGAAAAAGAAAGCGCTTGCAACCGTGAAAAAGCAAAAAACAAAAAAAGTTTCTGGTCCCAAAAAACGCAAAAAATAAATTTGAACAGGTTCTTTTTGTAGATTGTACAAATGAAAAGAACCTGTTTTTATTTCTTTCTCATATTCCTTCATTTTTCTGTTGCCGCCCAGCGCAATTTTAAAGTAGGTCTGGCACCGGTGATTGAATACAACACCATTGGCGATAAATTGGGTTACGGACTCGATGCCGATGTTTTATTCGATCGTTTTTATGTGGGGGTGGACTATCTCTATTCTTCTGACCAACGTTCTCTCTCTGAATCGATAACCCGCGTTTATCATTATTCCTTCAGCAATCATTTATTTTCAATACCGCTGATGTACCGCATCGGTGATGAACGTCGTTGGGAAGCGGGTGTGGTGTATTCCTATTTACAGAGTAAGGTCGACTATTTCGATTTTTATCCCGGCTATTACAAATACAGTTACAAAGGCGATTACATCATGCAGTTTGCGGGCGTACAACTCAACTGGCGTTTCACCCGTGAGAATGGATTTTATATTCACCCCGGTGCGCGATTTTCACTTTGTGTAAACCGGAAAGAAAAACCGGACGAAAAAATTACGGAGTTTTATACCAACACCATCCAACCGAGTGAGAATTTGAATTACGTTTTATCGTATCTCACATTTCGCTTTAGTGTCGGCTTTCAATTTTAATTCGTTTCATTGAGGGCTTCCAGTAAAATGGAGCAGGCGGACTGAATTTCAATTTCGGTGATGGTCAATGGTGGTGCAATACGTAAAGCGGAATCGCAGAATAAAAACCAATCGGTGATCAATCCTTTTTCAATGCAGGCATGGATGATTTTTTGCACCTCTTCAAACGTTCCGATTTCTACTGCAAGCATCAATCCCTTACCACGAATTTCCTGAATGCGGGGATGCACCAATAAACTCCGGAACAAGGCTTCTTTTGCAGGGATTTGATTTAACAGATCACCCGAGGTGATGAGCTGAAGAGCCGCTAAACTTGCAGCACAGGATACGGGGTGACCACCAAATGTGGTGATATGTCCCAATACCGGATCCCGGCGCAACACATCCATAATTTCTGCACGCGAAATAAAAGCACCCAATGGCATACCGCCACCCATTCCTTTGGCTAAAACCAAAACATCAGGTACAATTTCATAATCGTGAAAGGCGAAAAGTGATCCTGTTCTTCCGTAACCCGATTGAATTTCATCAAATACCAATAAGGTTTTTTGTTCGGTACATTTTTTACGCAATGCAGTCAGCCAAATCGGATTCGAAACACGCACACCGGCTTCACCCTGAATCGGCTCAATGAAAACAGCGGCGATTTCGGAATTGATTTTTTCGAGATCATCGAAGGAATTCAAACGAATGCGATCTATGTCGGGCAAGAGCGGATGAAAACCCTGCTGCATTTCTTTACTGCCAATCATACTTAAAGCACCTTGCGTACTTCCGTGATAGGCGTTTTCGATGCAAATGATTTTTTTTCTTCCGGTATAACGCTTTACCAATTTCATGGCACCCTCAATCGCTTCACTGCCGGAGTTTACAAAGTAAGTATGCGTTAAAGAAGGATGCGTATGCTGATGTAAAGCAGTAGCTAAAGAGGTTTGGGGCGACTGAATAAATTCTCCATACACCATGAGGTGCATGTTTTTTTTCGCTTGTTCGCACACCGCATTTACAATGGCAGGGTGGGAGTGACCCAAATTACTCACCGAAATGCCTGCAATTAAATCGAGGTATTTTTTACCATCGGGTCCAAACATATACACCCCTTCGGCGCCGGTAATTTCTACCGACATCGGGAAATCGCTGGTTTGGGCTACATGGGAGAGGAATAACTGACGATTGCTTTGCATGATGTAAAACTAGAGAAAGAGATTGACTTGACAAAAAGCCGCTTAAACGAAACAAAATCAAGTTTAGATGAGTATGAATGCTCAAATTTTATCAGTGGAGAAAAAAGAATTTGTTGTTGTTCATCCGGTATTTAGCGGAATTGCAAGGGTAATTGCTGCCTTTGGTTTAGTGTTAATCGCCTATGCTGCCATTGTGCGGGGTGGTGATATTTGGTTGCCTGTTATTGGCGTAAGTATTGCACTGCTTTATATTTTGTTTACAAAAAGCAAAATGGAAATTGATTATGAAAATAAAAAAGCCAAAGAAAGCATTTTGGTGTTTGGCTTATGGCCCATGGTAAAACTGATTGATCTTAATAAATACACCTGTCTTACTTATCTGCGCGCTTTTGGTCAACGCGAGCGAATTACGTTCTGGAGTTATGGTTATACCTTGTTTCGCACCGAAGAAGAAGTGTATAAAATTGTGTTAATGACCGATAACCATTTGCGTCATTATGAACTGGAGCGTACCAATAATGAAGGATTGGCTATGGAAAAATGCAATTACTGGTCCTACAATTTTCAGGTTCCCTTTGTGAAATTTAATCCACAGGGACCTTCTCAAAATCGTGGACGAAGAAGCGCGTCAATGAAAAAGTGGAGCCTGGTATTTTTATTTTTCAGTTCCGGATTTGTACAGGCGCAACAAGTCACCATTCGCGATTTACCCTTTACCGGAGGTAGTGGCGGATTTCAACCTGGAGGAGAGCGATTACTTTATGAAAAACCATCAGCGAAAAAACCGGGCTATTACGAAATTCATACGGTCAATAAAGACGGATCAGCCGATTCGTGCATCAGTTGTATAGCAGAAGTTCCGCAACGTCACAATGGTTGTGCAACCTGGCACCCTTCGGGTGATTACATTTTATTTTTAGCTGAAAAAGAAATTCATCCGCGCGGAAGTGTAGATGCATTACCCGGATTTGGTGCCTTTACCGATATCTATCTGATGCGCGCTGACGGTAAAAAAGCATGGAAGTTAACCGATATTCCCAATGATTACGATCACGGCATCATTGCACCACGGTTATCATCAGACGGAAAAAAAATGGTGTGGGTAGAACGGAAAAAACGTCCCCAACCTCTGCGTGGTTCTTTTTTCGGATTATGGGTGATAAAAGTGGGCGATTTACATTGGGAAAACGGAACCCCGCAATTAAAAAACATAAAAATTTTTGAGCCCGGAGGAGATGCGTTTTATGAGACCTACGGATTTTCTCCCGATGGAAAACGCATTTTGTTTTGCAGCACCATGCATCAGAAAAAATGGTATTACGCTCAAATCTTTACCATCGATGCCGAAAGCGGAAAAGATGTTCGTCAATTAACGGATCAGGACTACAACGAACATGCCTTGTACAGTCCGGATGGGAAATATATCATTTGGATGACCAATCATTTCGGAACGCGGGGTTGCGATTGGTGGATTATGCGTTCGGATGGTACAGGTAAACAACCATTGACTTATTTCAATGTAAAATCGAATCCGCAATACATGGGCAAGCAAGTATGGGCCGGTGCAGGATTTTTTAATGCGGATGGAAATTCATTTTTCGGTAGTGTGCAATTGCGATTGAATTCCCCCGAAGGGAAGATGAAAATGTTGCAGTGGAATCAACTCGACCATAGCGATCAATTAATGCTCGAATATTTTGCGGGTAAATCCATCCAAAGTAAAGCGGATACAGCAATGCTGATTCCTTCCGTTTTTTTTCGGTCACATTCCGGTACACCGAATTCATTGGTAAAACACAACGATTTTTGTTTGCGGATCAGGGGATTAATTAATCCGGCTTATATAGAAAAATATACCTTTTATCTGGACTGTGATGCTAAAGCAGAAGTGTTGCTGGATGATGTCCCGCTTCAATTTTCTAAATCTTCCAAAAACAAATTCGGCGAAATGGAGAGGGATTTCGATGTAACACAAAAGAAATCGTACCGTTTCGAGCTGCGTTATTTCCATTCGGGAAAAGGTCCCTGCACCCTGAAATTGAGCTGGTCCTCCCCCTCGCAGTACAAACAATTGATCCCTTCCACTTCTTTCGGATTCCGACCTTAAACAGGGCGAAGTATTTTATTAATTTTGGCTTGTGATTCGACCGGGGATTTTATACATGCTTACCGCAACTGCAGGATTTGCCGTAGTCAATTTTCTGGTCAAGTTTCTGGATCGCATTCCCACCGAAGAAATTGTTTTTTTCAGAAGTGTCATTACGCTGGTATTTACAGCTGCGATGGTTCGTTATAAGCGATTACCTTTTTTTGGCAATAATCATTTCTGGTTATTGATTCGCGGAATTTTCGGGGCGAGTGCATTGGTCTTGTTTTTTATTACGCTTCGTCATTTACCCATGGCCACGGCAACTACCGTTCAGTATTTATCACCGGTTTTTACGGTGATCATTGCCATCTTTTTAGTGGGCGAAAAAGTGCAATCGGTCCGCTGGATCTTTTTTGCACTGGCATTTGCCGGCGTATTGATGATGGAAGGATTTCAATCTTCTCCCAACTGGAATTATTTGTTATTGGGAATTCTCTCTGCTTTTTTATCGGGTGTTGCTTATAATGCCATCATCAAGTGTAAAGATACCGATCATCCCTTCACCATTGTGATGGCTTTTCCATTAGTGGCCACTCCCATTACCGGAATTTGGAGTTATTATGGCTGGATTCAACCTCAGGGAATGGAATGGATATGGTTATTGCTGATCGGATTGTTTACACAATTGGCGCAGGTGTTCATGACCATGGCCTTGCATGCGGAGAAAGCAGCGGTGATCACTCCGTTTAAATACCTCGGAACAGTCTATGCTTTACTCATTGGCTTTTTTATGTTCGGAGAAACCTTTTCTCTGCTCAGTTTTGTGGGAATGTTATTGGTCATTGCTGCTGTAATTCTGAATGCGCTAAAAAAATAAGTAAAGCTCATTTCGATTGCTTATTTTTGAATAATGTTTATTTCCCTGTACGAAATTCCACTCTTGGTTTTCTGGCTATTCATTAGCTGGTGGATTATCCGCAGGTTGAATTTTTTTAAACATTCCGGACTTTCCCCTCAATTTTTGTATTCCGTCTTTTTTCTGAAAATTTTGGCGGGGACTGTAATGGCTGCTTTGTACACCTATTATTATACCGACCGTAGCACTGCAGATATTTTTAAATATTTCGATGACAGTAAACTCATGAGCGATGCTTTATGGCATAAACCCGGCGATTTTTTCCGGATGTTATTTGGCTTCGATAATGACAATACCTATTTCAGCGAACATTATTACAACCACATGAACAATTGGTTTCGCAAGTATGAAAGCAATTTGTATAATGATAGTCACACCATCATTCGCATCAATGCCGTAATGCGGATTTTTTCATTTGGATCGTACCATGTGCATACCATTTTTGCATGTATGTTTTCTATGGGGGGACTCGTTGGTATTTACCGTGCTTTTAAATCTTTTTTTATTGGGAAAGAAAGGTATTTGTCCTGGTTTATTTTTCTCTGGCCTTCCGTTTTATTCTGGGGATCGGGTGTTTTAAAAGAAGCATTTTTATTATTCGGTATTGGTATTTTATTCGTGGCCTTGCTCGATGCTGAAATGAAATCGAAATCCTTCCGTGTGTTTTGTTTTGTGTTGGGATTGGTATTACTGCTTTACCTGAAAGTTTATGTCTTAATGGCCCTCTTACCGGGGTTGATTTCGTTTTTAATTCTCCGTAAGCGCAAGATGGAACGTCCGCTTATTGTTTACGCTTCGGTATTTTTACT
>JAIBBF010000009.1 GCA_019694795.1 Flavobacteriales bacterium
TTTTTGTACCCGGGGTCGGACTCGAACCGACATGTCCGTGAAGACAATGGTGTTTGATGCCGATAGCTATCGGCACATCGTGTCTATCTATACTTAGAAATAAGCTTCTCTACCATTTCAGGATATTTTTTCAGGTTTTGAATGTAATTTTTGCTCTTCATCCGTTTAATATGAGATTCCATTTTTAATGCGGTGCCAAGTGGTAAATCAGAAATTTCCAGATAAAGCTCCCAATCAGAGTATTTTGCTGTATAACTATTTCTAAATTCCCTGGACAGATGGTATTCAATTCGCTTTTCCAGATCTTTAGTCACTCCGGTATAATATTTACCTGCGGTAAAAGAAAAAAGAATATAAACGCTAGCCATTTTTTCGCAAAATTAAAAAAGCAGAGCTCTTTCTGAACTCTGCTTTTTGTACCCGGGGTCGGACTCGAACCGACATGTCCGTGAAGACAATGGTGTTTGAGACCATCGTGTCTACCATTCCACCACCCGGGCAGAATATGACCATTTCAAGGGTCATTGGGTGATTCTGATCCTGGGTTGAACTGGCACCCTTAAAATCAGAACGGGGGCAAAAATAATAAAAGAATCCAAGAAAACAGAAATAGAACAGCATTAGCCTATAAAATGGCCCTTAAAGTCTCCATTTAGGGTAGTGTCGACCCCAATTTCAGTTTTTTTCCACCTGCTCAGGCACTTAGAACACAATTGGCAAGGTTTTCGCTGTATATTTCAAAAAAATTGAATTCATGAAAAAGTTCTTGCTTTCATTGGCATTTTTCGCTCCCGCCCTGATGGTTTGGAGTCAGGAAAACAATGTAATAAAACTACCCACCGATAAAAACGGAAAAATAGAGTTCACTGAGGTGGCCGACCAGGAAGGAATAAAAGCGGATAGCTTAAAAAAGAAAGCCATTGTTATTTTAAACCAATGGAAAAACATCAGCGATGTAAAAGTGGAAGGCAATTCGGTTACTGCAAACGGATTTGAAGATTTTATTGGCGGAGCTAAAAAACAAAAAATGAAAATGAGTTATGGATTGAGAGTAGATTTTAAAGACAATCGATACAAAATTACATTCAGTAAAATAGAATACACGCCTTATCCCGATGCCAATAATCCCACGCAAATGACCACACCGGCAGAATCGTGGTATGGCGATTATCAACTTCTCATCGGAAAAGGAAAAGAAAGCTCATCCAAAGCGAAAATCTACTATCACATTTTCAATACCACCAGCAGAGATATTGAAGCATTAAAAATGCAATTGATCGATGCCATGGGAAGCACGGTTCCCGAAGGCGATGATTGGTAAAAATAAAAAAGCCCCGAACTGTCGGGGCTTTTCATTTCAAAATAATTATTGTTTTTTTATCGTTTTACGCATCACATAGTGATATTCATTTTCGCTGTTTGCACCGGGAACGTTGTAAGCATTTACAAAAACCCCCCCATCTGCAGCCATGAAATTTAGCGCATCGATCATAGAATTGAATTTTTTCGGTTTCCCTGTAGCCGGATCTTTTAGTACATCGTTGTTGATGCCTTCGAACACTTTATTTTCTTGTCCGAAATCCACTTCAATTTTAATTTTTCCCGTAAAGGAAAAGGTAGCGCGACCAACAATTTCGCAATACACTTCTTTGGTGTCTTGTGCACCTGCAGAAAAGCTTAAGCCAAATGCCAAAGCAAAAAGTAAAAAGAGTTTTTTCATAACATGGAGTTTTAATTAGGGCAAATCAGAAGCAATTATTGTGCCAACAAATTGATAATTAATCGAAAAGAGTATGAATCGTATTACATTTTCTTATCAGACCAAAGATTACCGCAATTTTATTAGCGAATACACCTTTAGAGGTCCCAACAAAATGACCAGCTACCGACGTATTTTGATTGCCATTTTTCTGGTAGTCATCTCCATCCTATTTTATAAAACGGCAAAACATCCCTTTGAACTGGCCATGAGCGGAGCCTATTTCATTATTGGTCTTTATTACTTCATATTCCCTATTCTCAATACACGATTCAGAAAATTTGAAGCTTTTCCGGTTGAAATGGAACTCCATGCTAAACAACTGGAAATATCAAATCCCTATTCGAAAACCTTTATTAATTACTCCGTTTTAAAATGGATAGAACTCAAAAACTGGATTGCAATGCCTCTTCCGAATCATCATATTATCATGTTGCCTAAGGACCGCATCTCCGAAACAGATTTGGCAGAAATCCGTAAACGCATCGGATGAAAAAATGGATCCTCTTACTGATAATTTTGAGTATTCCCTTTGCGATTTCTGCAAACGGAGATTCTTTACAAACCGATACGTTACGTTTTATTAAAGTGCATTTCCTCTATGGGAGTAAGCCTGCAAAAGGATTTAAAAAAACAGAAAAAAAACTGTTTGGTGGACTCCACGGCGGACATGTCACCATTGAAGCCGCCGGAAGAAACATTGGATTTAATCCCGTAGGATCGTATCATGTATTCCCGCATAAAAAAAATAAACACGGAACATTTTCTTACGACTGGTCCAACTTTAAACGCGACACGCTGGGGAAAAAATTTCTAACCTTTATTATTCCCGTTTCAGCAGAACAAGAGCGCATCATCGACAGTTTGCATTCTGCCTATTTAAAAACTACACCCTACGATTACGCCATGTTTGGTTATCGTTGCGCATCGGCCAGCTGGGATATTTTAGAGGAAGCGGGTATTCTTGAAAAGAAAAGTAAATTCTGGAAAACACAAGTAATTTTTTATCCGAAGCGAATTCGCAAACGAATGATACGAATGGCTGCAGAGGAAAACTGGATAATGGTCTATAAAGAAGGAAAAAAATCCAGAACATGGGAAAAAGACGTGCATCGTCCTGATAAATAGACCTCTTTCCTCTACTGTAACATATATCACTTTCTTTATATATAGTTCTCGCTATGTTTGTATCGTAAATGAAAAACATGACGGCTATCCGCATCGATAAATTTGAAAGGGCTTCTCAGATTCTAAAAGCTTTGTCTCACCCCGTGAGAATGGCTATGATGGAGATGCTGATAAAGGATAAGCAATTAAATGTAACTACCATTTACGAACAATTGGGGATTGAACAGGCAGTGGCATCGCAACATCTTGCAGTTTTAAAAAAGTATGGCGTTCTTGAAGTGAAAAAGAAAGGTAAAAACGCCTATTACTATATCCGACAACCCCGCTTGTATAAAATCATTGAACTGATAAATAAATGTGAATTATGTTGATTGTTGCCGGATATATTTCTGCTCTGATTATGGGCATAGTGCTCGGCCTCATTGGTGGTGGTGGTTCAATATTAACCTTTCCGGTGCTGGTCTATTTTTTTGGTGTAGATCCCAATCACGCAGTGTCTGATTCGCTCTTTGTTGTTGGAGTCACTTCCATGGTAGGAGCAATCGGTTATATCCGGAATAATCTGGTAAGTCTTCGCTCCGTAATTGTGTTCGGAATTCCAAGTATCATCTCCATTTACCTCACCAAAAAATATGTTTTCCCACCCATACCGGGTGAATTTCCGGTTTTCGGAATCATTGTAAGTAAAGCGGTAGCCATTAAAGTGTTGTTTTCAGTATTGATGGTAACTGCCTCCTACAGCATGATAAAACCCATTAAGGTGATTCGTCAGGACGATTACGAATCGGCTGAACGTTACCGTTATTTACTGATTATGTTTATAGGTTTATCGGTTGGATTTCTGGCCGGTTTAGTGGGCGCAGGTGGAGGATTTTTAATTATTCCCGCACTGGTGATTTTGGCAAAACTTCCCATGAAAAAAGCAATCGGAACTTCATTGGTAATTATTACGCTGAATTCATCACTCGGATTTATTGGTGGATTGAGTCACGACGTGCCGGTGAACTGGAAATTTTTATTGAGTCTGGTAGCTATATCTGTGGTTGGCATTTTAGTGGGAATGACGCTTTCCAAAAAAATACCGGGATCAAAATTAAAACCGGCATTCGGTTGGTTTGTCCTCCTGGTGGGAAGTACCATGCTAATTTCAGAATTGTTTAAAAACTAAAAACTTAGTTATATGATTTTTCGCAAAGGCACAAAAATGTACAGCATTGTAAACAGAAAATGTCCGCATTGCCACGAAGGCGAATTTTTTATGTCGCGCAATCCTTACGATTTATCCAAAGCCGGAGAGATCTATGAAAAATGCGAGGTATGTCACCGCAAACTCATGATTGAGCCTGGGTTTTATTACGGCGCCATGTATGTAGCTTATGCATTAGCCGTTGCTACCTATGTTTCGGTGTATGTGGCTACGATTGTACTCTATCCGCAGGCTTCTACCTGGACCTACATCGGGCTGATTATTGCAACCTTAATTCTGGGCGGACCCTTCCTCTTTATGCTCTCAAAAATCATTTGGGGGAATTTCTTTATCAAATACAAAGGGGTACAACCTACTGCAAAAGAGCTGGAAGAAAAAGAAAAGAAAAAAGCAGAAAAAACGGAGCCGATGCAAAACGCATAATTCCGTAAATTTGTAACCAGATACCAAAAACCATGAAAATAGAACAACTCTATACCAACTGCCTTGCAGAGGCGGCCTATTATATCGAAAGTGAAGGAGAAGCAATAATCATTGATCCACTTCGCGAAACAGATCCTTATATCCGTAAAGCCGAAGAAAACAAAGCGAAAATCAAATATATTTTCGAAACGCATTTCCATGCCGACTTTGTTTCCGGACATGTTGATCTTGCCAAAAAAACCGGTGCTATCATTGTCTATGGTCCCACTGCCAATCCATCCTTTACTTGTCACGTAGCCAAGGACGGTGAACTGTTTCAACTCGGAAAAATTTCCATTACGGTTTTGCATACACCCGGACATACCATGGAATCGGTGAGCTATCTGCTTAAAGATGAAAATGGAAAAGAAACGGCCCTTTTCACAGGTGATACCTTATTCATCGGCGATGTGGGTCGTCCGGATCTAGCCGTAAAATCGGATCTTACCGAAAAAGACCTCGCAGGATTATTGTACGATTCACTGCGCAATAAAATCATGACTTTACCGGATGATGTCATCATCTATCCTGCCCATGGAGCCGGTTCTGCATGCGGAAAAAACATCAGCAAAGAAACGTTTTCCACCCTGGGTGAACAGAAAAAAAGCAATTATGCTTTGCAAAATATCAGTCGCGAAGAATTCATCGATGAATTAACCACAGGTATTTTACCCGCGCCCCAATACTTTGCAAAAAATGCCATGCTGAATAAAAACGGATACGATAGTATCGACGAAGTTATTTCGCGTGGAAATGTTGCGCTGTCGCTCGATGACTTCGCCACACAAATGGCAAATGGAGCGATGGTTTTGGATGTGCGTAAAAAAGAAGATTTCGCCGCAGCACATATTCCCGGCTCGATGTACATCGGCATTGATGGTCAGTTCGCCGTTTGGGTAGGTGCGTTAATTAAAGACCTGAATCAACCCATCATTCTCATCACGCCAGAAGGAAGAGAAGAAGAAACGGTATTGCGACTGGCACGTGTTGGTTACGATCATTGCAAGGGATTTTTAAAAGGCGGTTTCGCAACCTGGAAAGAGGCCGGTAAAGCAACTGCTTCCGTAGAGCAAATTTCTGCCGAAAACCTGGAACAAATGGTTCGCGATGTAACGATTGTTGACGTACGTAAACCCGGGGAGTTTTCTGCCGAACATGTAGAAAATGCCCTCAGCATGCCGCTCGATTATATCAATGAAAAAATGGATTCGCTACAGAAAAATGAAAAATATTATGTGCATTGCAAAAGTGGATATCGTTCCATGATTGCAGTTTCCATTCTAAAAAGAAACGGATTTACACAACTGGTTGATGTGATCGGTGGTTTTGATGCCATCGCAAAAACCAAGGCGCCTGTAACGGCTTATGTTTGTCCTTCTACCTTAAAATAATTTACACCTCATTCATGAAAGGAGCCTCAGCGGCTCCTTTTTTGTTTGATCAGAAGGTATAGGGCAAATCCGGCTAAAATTTAAACCTTCCTTGTAGCTACAATCTTGCCATTGTCTATTTTAGCGGTCCAAATTCATCTATGAAAGACTTATTTTTCCAGTCCTGGCCATGGTATGTAACAGGACCACTCATCGGACTTATGGTACCCGCACTACTGATTTTAGCGAATCGTCATTTTGGTATTTCAACTACTTTTCGTCACGTATGTGCAGCTTGTTTTCCTTCGGGACTAAAATTTTTCCAGTACGATTGGAAAAAGGAAAGCTGGATGCTTTTTCTGGCAGCGGGAATTATTCTAGGTGGATTTATCGGCGGCGTTTTACTTAAAAATCCGGACCCCATTGCACTGAGTGATGCGGCAAAAGCAACTTTATCGCAACAAGGATTTTCCGATTACTCAAAACTCCAGCCTACCGAATTGTTTAATTTTTCAAATGCAACAGGAATAATTCTTCTCATCGTTGGAGGATTTTTGGTTGGCTTTGGTACACGTTGGGCTAATGGATGTACTGCGGGACACGCCATCATGGGATTATCTTTGTTAAGTCTTGCCTCGCTGGTTGCCGTTATCGGATTTTTCATTGGAGGATTAGCTATTACTCATTTTGTTTATCCTTATTTATTTTAAGTATGCGCAATCTTTTGTTCCTCATCATCGGTATATTTTTTGGAATCGTGCTGATTAAAGGCGAGGTGGTTTCCTGGTTCCGCATTCAGGAAATGTTCCACTTTCAAAGTTTTCATATGTACGGCGTAATCGGATGCGCTGTTGTTGTTGGAGCTATTTCGGTTCAACTGATTAAGCGTTTTAATATTAAAACCATTCATGGAGAAACGATTAATCTGCAACAAAAGCCATTGCAATTTAAAGCACAATTGTTCGGTGGAATTTTATTTGGATTCGGTTGGGCCATGACGGGTGCTTGTCCCGCTCCCATATATGCTTTATTCGGCGCCGGTTATCTGCATATGATTCTCGTTCTCGCATCAGCCATTGCGGGCGTGTGGGTGTATGCACGTATCATGGATAAGCTTCCACATTAAGTTTGGGTTTCCAAATTCAATCCTGTTTTTCCTTCGTTTTCAATTTCACAATGGTGCATTAGTTTTAGTTTTGCAAAAAACATTTTTTGTTCATGAAACTCGAGCACTATTTTTCTTCGTTCAGAAACAACATCATTGGTATACAGCAGGAATTTGAAAGTCCCTACGGTACCAAAAAAATTCTGTATGCCGACTGGACCGCCAGTGGGAGAATGTATGCCTCCATCGAGAATAAACTGATGCACGAAATCGAGCCTTTCGTTGGTAATACCCATACTGAAACTTCCGTTTGCGGAACTACCATGACCAAAGCCTATCATGAAGCTTTACACATCATTAAAAAACATGTAAACGCCGGACCGAAAGACGCGATCATTTGTTACGGATCGGGAATGACGGCAGTGGTGAATAAATTTCAGCGCATTTTAGGATTGCGTGTGCACGAAAAATACCGCGATCAGGTGATGCAGCAGGAAGCTAATCGACCGATTGTTTTTGTCACCCACATGGAACATCATTCCAACCAAACCTCATGGCTGGAAACGCTTGCCGATGTGCGAGTAATAGCGCCCAATGCAGAGGGACTCCCCGATCTCGAAAATCTGAATGTGTTATTGGAAGAATTTAAAAATCGTCCACTAAAAATTGCCGCTGTTACTTCCTGCAGCAACGTTACAGGAATCATTACACCATATCATGAAATTGCAAAAAAAATGCATCAGCATGGCGGATTTTGTTTCGTCGATTTTGCATGCAGTGCACCATACATCAACATCGATATGCACCCTTCGGGTGATGAGCAATCATCACTCGACGCCATCTTTTTTTCGCCGCATAAATTTCTTGGCGGACCCGGCACTTCGGGTGTTTTAATTTTTAATACCTCACTTTACACGAATAAAATTCCCGATAATCCCGGTGGTGGAACGGTAGACTGGACCAATCCCTGGGGAGAGCATAAATACGTTGACGATATTGAAGCGCGCGAAGACGGCGGTACACCCGGTTTTTTACAAGCCATACGCACAGCGATGTGTATTCGGTTGAAAGAAGAAATGGGAGTCGGTAATATTCTAAAACGGGAAGAAGAACTACTCGCCATTATCTGGCCCGGCTTAAAATCGATTCCAGGTTTACATTTATTAGCCGATCATCATCCGCATCGCCTGGGAGTTTTATCGTTTTACATTGAAGATTTACATTACAATCTCGCCGTAAAATTACTCAACGATAAATTTGGAATTCAGGTGAGAGGAGGTTGCTCTTGTGCGGGGACATATGGTCATTACCTGCTGGAAGTTTCTTACGAAAAATCACATTCCATTACATCCAATATCAATGCGGGAATATTAACCGATAAACCAGGATGGGTACGTATGTCGATCCACCCCACCATTACGGATGCGGAAGCAAACTACCTGGTGGAAGCAGTACGCGAGTTGTGTGCGCATCATAAGGAATGGTCGCAGGAATACAGCTATTCCCCATCCAACAACGAATTCACGCACAAACAGTTTAACGACGATTCAACGGAGCGGGTGCATAGCTGGTTCGAAAAAATTTAAGTATTGCATTTTTTTGTATTTTGAATTCAGATCTGTGACATGCATCACTTACCCTGCTTCAGATTTGGAGTAGTTTTGTAATTCAAAAAATAAAACATGAAAAAGTCAATTCTTTTCTTCGGACTCATTACCGCCTTTGCTGCTTGCACTTCTAAAACGGAAAGTCACTCCAGCACCAGCACCTCAAGTACCACTGTAACTCATTCCGACGGAACCACTGAAACGGTAAGCTCCAGCATATCTACCGTAGATGCCGGAACCTTTAAATCGCAAATGGAAAGTGCACCCGGAACTGTGCTGGATGTTCGTACTGCAGAAGAAGTGGCAGAAGGACATTTAGCCAATTCCATCAATATCGACATCAACGGCAGCGATTTCGAAAGCAAAATTAACGAGCTCGATAAACAAGCTCCCGTATATGTGTATTGTCGTTCCGGTGGAAGATCTGCACGTGCCGCTGATATTTTAAAAGCTAACGGATTTAGCACCATCGTGAATCTCGACGGAGGAATTACTGCCTGGACACAAGCCGGTAATGAAACCGTAAAATAATCAACTAAATTCTTAGTTATCATGGGGAATTTCAATCAGCTGATTCAATCCGATAAGCCTGTCCTGGTCGATTTTTTTGCTACCTGGTGCGGACCCTGCAAAATGATGAGTCCGATATTGGAAGATGTCTCTAAAAAAATCGGCAATAAAGCACATGTGTTAAAAGTGGATGTGGATAAAAATCCCCAAGCCGCTGCTCACTATGGCGTGCAAGGAGTGCCGACTTTAATCCTGTTTAAAAAAGGAAAAATTGTTTGGCGACAAGCCGGTGTTGTTCCCGCGAATACACTGGTACAGCTCCTTCAACAACATGCTGCCTAAGATTTCCAAAAACAGTTTTGTAGTTATTGCAGGGGTGCTGCTTTTAGCACCCTTTTTTATTGCGGCCTGGTATTGCAGACCCGCCGCTGATGATTTTTGTGCCTCACTCTATTTAAAATCTATTTCCGGTGCCGGCGAGGCTTTGGTTAAATTGTATCATGACTATAACGGAAGATACACGGCCAATTTTATTTTGTTTTTTTCTCCGCTGAAACATCAACTCGAGAGCAATTATCAATGGTGGATTACAGCTCAATTGGTGTTTGTGTCGCTGAGTTTTTTTATGGCGTTTAAAAAATTCAATGATCATTTTCTTGAAGGCGAACAAACTTCGCTCTTATCGCTGATTCAGGTCTTTTTAGTGTTTGCCTTAATGCCCAATAGTGCAGAAGGTCTGTATTGGACAACCGGAACTGCTGCATATTTAATAGGACCTGCATTTGCCTTTTGGCATATTTGGTTGCGGTTAAACACAAATCTGGACCATGCATTAAGAATTACATTGGCAGGAATCGTTTTGTTTTTAGCGCAGGGATTTAGTGAAGTTCAAAGTGTTTTAATTTTATTTTTTCTCACTGCGTTATTATTGCTGGATTCCAAAAACAGAAAAGAAAATTTAATTTATTTAATCATTGCTGCCATTGGTGCATACATCATGTTCTCGGCGCCGGGGAACCATGCACGTCTCCAGCAATATCCGGATGCATTTCGGTGGGGACATAGCCTTTTTTACTCACTGTTGCAAAGTGGACGATTTGGCGGATGGTGGTTGATACATCCACTAACCGTGATTGTAATCATTTATTATGTTTCTGTTTCAAACCATGAAATCAGAAGAGCACCCTTGTCCTTACCCTTATTATTTTTCGTGTTATTCGGAATGGTATTTATCGCTGCCTTCATGCCTTATTTGTTTACGGGAATTTTAGGTCAGCACCGTACCATGAATGCAACACTTCCCTTTTTTATTTTATTACTCGGATGGTTAATGGTGAGTATTCGTTTTTATCTCCCGCGTTTGTATCAGCCTAAAATTAAATTAATAGTGATGTTCATTGCACTGGCAGCTTTTTTCTCGAATAACTATCACCAGATTTTACTCGATTTGAAAAGAGGAGAATTGCAATCCTTTGCCCAAGAATTCGATGAAAAAACCAGATCAAACCCATTTAGAAAATTAAACCATCAACCCAAATCGGTGTTTGTGCTCGACCCTACGGGAAAGCCCGGCGATTGGATTGGTGATTGCATGAATAATTATTATTTAAGTCATAAAGAATAAGCATGAAAGAAATTATTAATGATTGGAAAATTGTGTTGATGTTAAGTCTTTCATTAGGACTTGCCCCATTTTTCCCCGAGCCGCATATTTGGGGTAAATTACTTTGGGTAGCCGGTGGTGCGGTGGGTATGGGTGCTATGGATTGGTTCGATTTTTTATTCCACGGATTCCCATGGTTCCTACTCATCCGCTTAGGGATATTAAAATTAATTCCCAAAAAGAAAACAGATCAGCCGATGGGGAAATAAAAGGAAAAATGAAATCCATTCTCATTCTTCACTTCTACTTCAGCGTTTAACTGCTTGCATAAATCATTGATTAATCCCATTCCCAGTGAATGACCATCCTTGAGGTGAGTATCCATTCCTTTCCCGGTATCCATACAGGAAACCTGAAGAGAATTATCTTTTACCTGTGTTGTTAAAGCAATCATTCCCTTCGTATTATTCGGGAAACCGTGTTTGATGGAATTGGTGATGAGTTCATTGATGATTAGTCCACATGCCGTAGCCTGGGCAGTAGAAATATTTTGCTGAACGCAATTAACCTTCAGTTCAATGTTTTTCTCTTTCGAAATCAGCGAATCGAAAACATGATGCGCAATGGTGCTGAAAAATTCAGAGGAGTCAACCGCTTCCACCGAATCCGATTTCATGAGCATATCCTGCAATGCAGAAGTGGTATAAAGTCGATTTAAACACTCCGTGAAGAGTTCGCGGTGGAATTCATCTTTGGTTTGCTCACGTTGCAGCGTGATTAAGGAATAGAGAATTGAAAAATTATTTTTCACCCGGTGATTGAGCTCCTTTAACAGCACTTTATTTTCTTCGAGCGATCGTTCAAGTTCATTGCGGTAATTGTTTTTCTCAACCGTTTCCACCACCAGTGCAATCATTTGCGCAATGAGTAATCCGAATTTTTGTTCAAATAAATCCCATTCTTTTACCTCACCCGTCTTTTCAAAACAAACTACGCCACGCATTAATCCGTTAATCCGAACCGGAATTTCGAGCATGGAATAAATGTTATTCGGACGTAAATACGATTCCACCAGTTCACCGGTTTTCGGATCGCTGTAAACATCATTAGTAATGATAATTTCGCGGCTTTCCAGCAATGAAAAATAAGCCGGCATCATTTCTTTGGTCAATACCGCCCCGCTCATTTCTTCGGATCCGGCATTTCCGATGCAGGTGATTCGTGTAAAATCTTTGCTGATTTTCCAGGCATTCACCCGCTCCACACCCATGGCTTTCGATGCATGTTTAAGAATGGTTTTTATCGCCTCCTGTAAATTTCCTTCGCTCGAAATTTTTAAGAGCGACAATTGCTCCACCACATTAATTTTCTGCAATAGGGAATCGCGCAAAAAGAATCGATGCGTAAGATTTTTAAAAAAATACGCTTTCTGTTGCTGATCACCCCAGTGAACATGTTTTACCGAAACCGGAACTTTTGCATCGTCTTTGCCGCGGATAAACAATTGCATGCGTTTATTGGCTCTCGTTTTCTGCAGCTCATCGTACTCCGGAAAAATTTCTCCCATAGTTGTTTTACCCAACGCCACCTTTTCTTTTCCGAATAATTTTTGTGCTGCATTGTTCCAGTGAACAATCCGGTGATCGGATGTTGTAAGGACAATAGCCTCGCTGGAATAATCCAGCAAATGGAGCGTTTCCTTTTCCATAAAACTGAGGAAATTTTACCTCAATATAGAAAAATAAACGACCTAAACAACTGATTAGTATAATTTTATGTCGACCGCTAGTTAAGAGGCAAACAGCGCTTTAAACACCTCTTCAATTTTACCTACCTGCAACACGCGAATGGCATATTGACCGGGGATTACGCCTTTATTGTATTTAGAAATAATGATGGTTTCGTAGCCGAGTTTTTCAGCTTCAGAAATACGTTGCTCAACGCGGTTTACGGGACGAATCTCACCGGATAAGCCAACCTCAGCCGACAAACATGTTTTCGAGGATAAAGGCATGTCGACATTCGACGATAAGATGGCACAAACAACAGCAAGATCAATGGCGGGATCATCAACTTTTAGTCCGCCCGCAATATTTAAAAACACATCTTTAGCTCCCAGTTTAAATCCGCATCGTTTTTCTAAAACGGCCAACAACATGTTCAATCGTTTTACATCAAATCCCGTTGCCGAGCGCTGCGGCATTCCATAAGCAGCAGTACTCACCAGGGCCTGGACTTCGATTAACAGTGGACGCATCCCTTCGAGTGTGGCAGAGATGGCAATTCCACTTAAGCCGTCATCATTCGATGAAACCAAAATTTCAGAAGGATTCTCCACTTCACGTAATCCAGCCCCGCGCATTTCGTAAATACCCAATTCGTTGGTGGAACCAAAACGATTTTTTACACTGCGCAATAAACGATAAACGTGATTGCGGTCGCCTTCAAATTGAAGTACGGTATCAACCATATGCTCCAGTACTTTCGGTCCCGCAATACTTCCGTCTTTGGTAATATGTCCAATTAAAAACACGGGAGTATTCGTCTCCTTGGCAAAACGCATTAATTCGGCTGTGCATTCCCGAATTTGAGAAATGCTTCCGGGAGAAGATTCGATGTAGGAAGTATGCAATGTTTGAATTGAATCGATGATGAGCAGATCCGGTTCCAATTGTTCGATCTGACGAAAAATATTTTGCGTATTGGTTTCAGTAAGAATGAAACATTCCGGATTTTCGAAACCAATTCGCTCACCGCGCATACGGATTTGCTTTTCGCTTTCTTCACCCGAAACATACAACACTTTTTGTCCTTTGTTCTTCACCGCTATCTGAAGCATGAGTGTTGACTTTCCAATTCCGGGCTCTCCTCCAATGAGAATGAGCGAACCGGGAACAAGTCCACCACCTAAAACACGATTCAGTTCTTTATCGTTTAACAGTACACGTTCTTCTTCCTGAAGCGTAATAGAGGAAATCAATTGCGGTTGCGCAACACGTTTGGATCCGTTGCTTCCCGTTCTGAAATTTCCCTTTTCTTCTTTTTCAATTACTTCTTCTACAAATGAATTCCACGCCGAACAGGAAGGACACTTACCCAACCACTTTGCCGATTCGTATCCACAACTCTGGCAGAAATATGCCGATTTAACTTTAGCCATGGAACGAAAATAGAAACAAAGCACGCAATGTAAATGCGTTGTGGAAAAGGAAATAAAAACAATTTTAACCATTGACCTGAAAAACAAAGCCTTTCACTAAATGGATTTAGATAAGAGTTCAAGAATGGTTAGTTTTAGGTTTGGCCTAATGTTATTTCGGTCCTATTTTTATTGCAATGCTTGCCTTATGAATAAATGGATTTTTGTTTTTGCGCTGTTTACAATGGCTCAATGGGCTTCGGCCACCAATGGTGATACTACAGTTGTTACTAGTCACAATAATGTTTTAGTGGTCACCAATCCGGGTGCAGGTTGGAATGAATACCGGCAATGGGCGGACTTCCCTGCAGCGGGTACCGACTACCGGAAGGTTTGGGTGAAGATGAGTTATGAATGTCCCACCGGACAAAACTGCGGCGAGTGGGATTACATCGATCAGATTTGGTTGCGCAGGCAAGGGAGTGTGGACAGTGTTTCGATGGATTTGGAAATGGTGCGCTTTATTACGCCCTACGGAAATTCATTCACCGGATTGTGGAATTTTCAGTGGACGATGGACATTTCCGACTTCGCATCTTTTCTTCACGACAGTATAGAAATTGGTTATGTGCATACCGGTTATGAAACCAACGTTGGAAGAGGATGGATGGTAACCCTCGAATTTTTTATGGTTGAGGGAACACCGGTTTCCGATTTTATTTCTTTATCACCACTGTGGAATGGAAGTTATACCTATGGCAATGCAGCAGATCCCATCGAAAATCACCTGGTGAACGTAAATAAATCATTCGCCTCTAACGCTGCACGGGCGCACTTGCGAATCAATCATACCGGTCATGGTTCCGACAATAACGGATGCTCTGAATTTTGCAATGCCTATCGCGATTTATATTACGACGGAAATTTTGTAGAACGCATTCAACGCTGGAGAACCTGTGGCGATAATGCCTTGTATCCGCAAGCAGGAACCTGGGTGTACGACCGCGGGAATTGGTGTCCGGGAGCAGTGGTTTATCCTTATCAAAAAGATTTTGATGTTGCAGCCAATTCATCTCATAGTTTCGATATTGATATGGAAGCCTACACCATTACTTCTCCTTCGGGAAATGAATATGTAGTGGGATATTTATTTGAATACGCAGCGCCCAATGCGGCAGTGGATGCTTCCATTGAAGAAATTCTTGAGCCAAACGATATGAAGCAATTCAGTCGGCATAACCCCATTTGCGCCGAACCGCGCATTGTCATTCGCAATAACGGATCTCAGAATTTAAGCTCAGCAACCATTGCTTACGGATTTAATAATCAACCACAGTTCAATTACAACTGGAGCGGAAATTTATCGTTTGGAGAAAGTGATACCGTTACACTTCCTGGTACTCTGGTGGCACAGAGTGGACAAACAACCTTTACGGCTACATTGTTAAATCCCAATGGCACGAGTGATGAATATCCGCTCGATAACAGTCATTCAGCAAATGCAGTTATTCCGCCATCCTACAATGTAAATACGATCGTTGTAGAATTTAAATCGAACAATGAACCGCAGGATAATGCATATCGTTTACTGGATGAAAACAACAATGTTATTCTTGAACGCACACAAGGATCGATGGCCGCTAATATTACCTATAAAGACACTTTAGTCCTTAGCAACGGATGTTACCGTTTAATCGTAGATGATATTAAAGACGGCGGAGGTGACGGTCTCGCATTTTGGGCCAACAACAACGACGGATCAGGTTATGTCCGCTTAAGAAGTCTGAACAACATTTTAAAAAGTTTTTCGGCCGATTTCGGATCATTGATCGATTACAGTTTTACGCTTGGATCGGTGTTTACATCCACAGCAAACATCGAACAGCAGGTGGACATCGTTATATTTCCGAATCCAAATTCCGGCGTATTTTCCATTGATTTTGCATCCAACAGCAATGGAATTGCACAGGTTGAAATTTATGATTTGAAAGGTTCGAAAATTATGGGAGAAAATTATGCCTATTCGCAAAACACCCGCCAAACGATAGATATGTCCTCCCAACCCAACGGAATTTATCTTGTAAAAATCACCGGAGAATTTGGAATGAAAATGCAAAAGGTGGTGTTGAGCAGATAATTAATCCAACACTATTTTTTGAAACGATTCATTGATCCTCAATAGATAAATTCCTCTGCTTAATCCAGAAGTGGATAATGAATAAGTTTTCTGAACGGCAGGGCCACCTTCCTCCTGGAAAACTAATTTCCCATAGATGTCAAACAATTCTATTCTGTTGATGTTGGAATTAGTTGTAATCTGAATTTTATCTTTAGCAGGGTTCGGATATACTTGAAAGGATTCTTTTTCATTGGCAGAAATACCAACCGTGTTTAAATCGAGTCTTTGTAACAGAATGGAGCCTTCCGGAGATTTTTTTGAAAACAATAGCTGAACGGGAAGATTACCGCAAGATGCAGATATCATTTCTGAATTATAAGCGAATGACACCACATAAAAATAATACCTGTTACCCGGCACAAAAGGGCCGTTTGTAAACTGGTCAGTATATAAATCAAAGTAATTCGTAACTCCCGCATTAACCGAATCCATTGCCTGAAAATAATTACAGGAAAGACTGGAACCGATTGCCATTCCTGAATAAATACTATCCTGCAAATCCATTTGTGCGGCTAAGCGGCTTTTCGTTGTGTTATTTATAATTTCAAAAAAATCGGATATGGTATCATTGACCTGATAAACATGATATCCTTGAAAGCGGACAATATTATTTGCAAAATTATTATTGTTAAAATCCAACTCCTGATACCAATTGTTATAATTGTTCGAATTAGGAGGATTGTCGAGCGTTAACTTAAACCCGTTTGGAGGAATTAAACTCGGAATAACCATTGGCGCATCTGGTCCATCCATAACAAATTGCGCATTGCTACAAACACCGAAAGCAGCAAAAAAATAAAGTAACAAAAACACTCTCATTATTTTTCTTTTTGCTAATCAACGAAAAAAAGAATGGAGGGTTTTTCAAAAATTTCTCAATAATATACCTGTCCAACTTCCATTTCATCCCTTTTTCAGATCTTCAACAATCTCAAGTACAGCGGGACAAACCATGGTGTTTTTCCAGGTGAGATCTAGCAACTGAATCATTTTACGGCGATCCGTATGCGGATATTCCCGGCAGGCAGTTGGTCGTCCCTCATAAACCGAGCAGTAATTATCTGCGCCTAAAAATGGACAAGGCGAGCTTTTCATGATGTAGGTCCCGTCCTTCTCGGGCAGTAAAAAGCGATCGATTAATTCGGAGGGACGAATCCGCATATGTCTGGCCAATCGTTCAACATCACTTTCTTTCACCATGGGCGAAGTGGTTTTGCAGCAATTGGCACATTCCAGACAATCGATTCTCGAAAAAACTTCATCATGCAATCCATGAAATCGTTCATCCAGCTTTCTGGGATCCGATTTTTTTAATGCACTCAGAAACTTTTTATTTTCTGCTTTTTTATCCTGCGCCTTTCGGGCAAACGCAAGCAGATCAATCATAACTAAGATTTTAGTTTTGCAATGGTAGAGGTAGTAGAAAATCCGTCAACCAAAGGAATGGTTACCACTTTTCCGCCTTTCGATTTTACCAGATCAGAACCCACGATGTATTTTTTTGAAGCTGGATTGCTTTCTTCCGCATCATAATCTCCTCCCTTCACTAAAACATCCGGCATTAATGCACGAATAAGTTCCAGCGGAGTGTCCTCATCAAACAAAACAACAGCATCTACCAAATGAAGTGAAGCCAAAACAATGGCGCGCGATTCCTGATCATTCACCGGCCTGCCCTCTCCTTTTCCCTGGCGACGAACACTGGCATCGGTATTTAATCCCACCACCAGTTTATTCCCCAATTCGGCAGCTTGTGCAAGATAGGTAACGTGTCCACGATGCAAAATATCGAAACAACCATTGGTAAAAACCACCTTATCGCTTTTTAAATGCCAGCTGCTCATTTGGCGTTTCATGGTGGTAAGATCGTGGATCTTGTGTTTTAAAATTTCGAATTTCCCTTCCATGATGGTGACGGTATAAAAATTATAAATCGTTATTGATACGGGGCATCAGATAAAATGAAATAGCGCCTGCTACAACCAATAAAATCGTTTGAGCTGCCCAGGTAACCCAACCCAATGCAATGACTATATCATGATCTGCACCATACAAGGTGAGCGCAGATGCAACCAGCATCGGATAAACACCAACACCTCCCTGCACCAAAATTATTCCCAAACTTCCTCCTAAAAATCCGAGCATTAACCCTTTAAATTCAATCTGACTCGTTTCCTCAATGGAATAAAAACAAACAATGTATAATCCGATATACAAGACCCAGATCAATACGGTTAATCCGATAAACTCCCAGCGTTTTTTCAGGCGAAGAATAGCTAATAAACCATCAGCGAGTCCTTTTAAAATAGCATTGACTTTCGCTCTTATTTTCGGATTAATAATATAAAGCACCAAACCGGCGATAGCTAAAGCGGCAACTACATAAACAATGTAGGAGGTCCAGGACGAACCTGAATTTTTTGTTTGTCCGCTCCCCAAATCATCCAGTTTCTTTTTGAGTAGTTCAAATTTATCGTACTGCATAAAAATGGTAATCAGCGAAATGGTTCCCAGCATAAACACATCCACCACCCGCTCTGCGAGAATGGTACCGAATGCTTTTTCGAAAGGCACTTTTTCGTAACGGGTCATCATCCCTGCGCGACTTACCTCTCCGGCTCGTGGAAGCAGTAAATTCATAAAATAACCGATCATCACTGCGTGATAATTATTCCACACATTGGTTTTATAGCCCATCGGTTCGAGCAGGTATTTCCAGCGAAGGGCACGGGTAAAGTGACTGAACCAGGAAAATAAAACAGAAAAAGCGATGAATAAATAATTGGCGCGATTTAAAACCGAAGCCACTTTGTCTTTGTCCTGAATGGAGTCGAAGGAGTACCAGGCTAAATAAATTCCTAAGGAAAGCGGAACTATTACCTTGAGAGCTCCAATCAGCTTTTTCACGCTTTCAGAGAATTGGTTTCAGGATCGGGGAAAATTACCATTGGTTTAAAGCTTTTAGCCGCTTCAAATTCCATTCCCGCATAAGAAATGACAATTACATCGTCGCCCGGACTAAACTTCAATGCCGCCGGACCATTCAGGCAAATCACGCCACTGCCGCGGGGGCCTTTGATCACGTATGTGATGATGCGTTCACCATTTCGGTAATTGAGTACATGCACTTGTTCGTTCTCAATAAGATTAGCAGCATCCATCAGATTTTCATCGATGGTGATACTTCCGATATAATTCAGATCAGCCTCTGTAACACGACAGCGGTGAATCTTGGATTTCATAACCTGGATTTCCATGGGCTCAAAGTTAGAAAGGAAAATTGGATTGAATAGGGAATTGCGTGAAAAACAATTGAATTATCGATTGAGGATAAAAATCAGAGCGAAAACAGCTCCATATTATCGATAAGCCGAACCTTTCCCACAAAAGCAGCCACCAATGCCACAGCAGGTTCCGATTCCGGATGTAAAACGGGTTTCAGTGTTTTACTGTTACAGATGGAGAAATACTCCAGACGGAGTCCCTCAATATGATTCAATTTTTCGATCGCCGATTTTTCTGTTAGCTCAACACCCTTTTGGGAATACTCCGCTTTCGCCTCACGCAGCACCCGGCTCAAATGCAGCGCAATTTGCCGATCCGTTTCCGATAACAGAAGATTTCTGGAGCTCATGGCTAAACCGTCGGCTTCCCGCTTGGTCTCCAAAGCCACAATCTGTATAGGAAAGGAAAATTTCTTTACTAAAGCCCGGATAATCATTACTTGCTGAAAATCTTTTTTACCGAAAAAAGCTACATCCGGCTGTACAATTTCAAAAAAGCGTTTCACCACCATGCCCACTCCGGAAAAGTGACCCGGACGATGTTTCCCTTCGAGCACGGTTTCGATATAACCGAAATCTATCTTTAGCCTCGACGATTCATCCGGATACATGTCTTTCACCTCCGGCAGAAAAACAACATCACAACCTGCTTCCTCTAACATCGTGGCATCTTTTTCAACTACACGAGGGTAGCGCTCAAAATCCGAAGGGTCGTTAAATTGGGTGGGATTCACAAAAACGGAGGCGATAACCACATCACACGTGGCTTTTGCCGCCTGAATCAAAGAGATATGTCCCGCATGCAAAGCCCCCATCGTGGGGACAAATCCAACTTTTTTACCCAGCGCCTTTTGTGAGCGGGAAAAATCTGAAATTTCATTGGGGGAACTTAATCTTTTCAAGGGCAGAAATAAGGGTCCGATTTCGTCGGGGGGCGGCAAATCTAAGGCGATTTGTTGAAAGTCCGATTTTTTTTCTATATTTTTGTACCCAGTTTTTCAACTACCGTAAGAAATCGCAAAACCAGTATATGGAAAAATTACGAGTACTATACGTTTCCCAGGAGATTACTCCATTTCTACCGGAAACAGCAATCTCGACTATTGCAAGAAAATTACCACAAGGCGTACAGGAGATCGATAAGGAGGTTCGCGTCTTCATGCCCCGCTATGGTTGTATCAATGAAAGAAGACATCAACTTCACGAAGTGATACGCCTGTCCGGTATGAACATTATCATTAATGATAACGACCATCCCTTAATTATTAAGGTAGCTTCGATCCCTTCGGCACGTTTGCAGGTTTATTTCATCGATAACGAAGACTATTTTAAAAGAAAGCACGTTGTTAATGACGACAGCGGAAAGTTCTTTGAAGACAATGACGAGCGTTCGATTTTCTTTTGCAGAGGTGTACTTGAAACCGTAAAAAAACTAGGATGGGTTCCCGATGTTATTCACTGCCACGGCTGGATGACTGCATTGATGCCCGCTTATGTGAAAAAGTTTTATGGTGATGATCCGCACTTTGCAGATACGAAAGTGGTTTACTCAGTTTATGATAACGGATTTGCAGGTTCTTTCGATAAGAAACTTGCCAATAAGATGAAGTTCGACGGATTCAGCGAAAATGAATTAAGCGTTCTTAAATCGCCCGATTTCGTAAACCTGACTAAAATGGCAATTAACTTCTCCGACGGGGTAATTCTCGGAAGTGAAAAAGTTGATGCGAAAATTTCTTCTCATTTAAAGGAAACCGGAAAACCGGTACTTAATTATCACAATGAAGAAACCTACGTAGCCGCCTATAACGAATTCTACGACAAAGTCGCCGAAGAAATGCTGGTCGACTAACCCACCATGAAATTGAAAACATCATCTCTTAAAGCTCAGCGGTCCTATTTGGCCGCTGTCTTTTTTGTATCACTCACCCTGTTCTCCTGTAGAAAAACAGAAGGCGATTTAGGATTGCTGGTTCAACCCCAGGAGGACCAACTCCATGGAGACGTATTAGACACCTTAACGCTCCAGACTTATACCATTCTATCGGATTCGATACGGACCGATGAATTGCAAAACAATTTACTGGGCAGCATGGTAGATCCGGTATTCGGAAAAACAAAAGCCGGATTGTTTACACAAATTCGTCTCGAAGCAAATGCCCCAGCGTTTAATCCTTCGGATATCATTGTAGATTCCATTGTACTATCGATTGCTTACCAATCGTACTACGGCGAACTCGATGCGCAGAATTTTCATGTGTACGAAGTGTTAGATACCATGAATCAAGATTCGGTATATTATTCGAATCAGGTTTTGGATTACGATCCAACCGATCTGGTTATGAGCGGATACAATACGCAGAATCCCGACATGTTTAATTATTATCACGACGCTATTACCGGAGATTCATCCAAACCACAACTGAGATTACGTCTCGATAATAACCTTGCACAACGATTTGTAAACGCAGGAGGAACCGCAGATCTGGCCGACAATACCGCATTCACCAATTGGTTTAAAGGTTTATATGTTACGGTTGACAATCCCGCACAAAGCACAGGTGATGGAGGGATTTTGTATATGGACATGGGCGATGCCGCTACGAAAGTGACTATGTATTACCGTGAAATCACCAGTGGAGACACCATTCGCTTTACCTTTTTAATCAACGACCGTTGTGCCCGCTATACCACCTTTGAGCATGATTACAGTGGTACCGTAATTGAACAGCAATTATTGGATTCAACCCGCGGAAATAGTCAATTCTATTTACAAGGAGGAGCAGGATTGCAGGCGATGATTCACGTTCCGCATTTAATGAATGTGAACAACCTCGGTAATTGCGTGCTTAACCTGGCAGAATTAATTATTCCCGTAGAATATTTTAATCTCGATCCATTGGCCCCCGCACCACAAATTATGCTGAGTGGAATTAATGATGATGGAACAACCTATGTTCCTCTCGATATTCAATTGGGCGATTTGGTGTTTGGCGGATTTTACGATGCAAGCAATAAAGTTTACCGCTTTGCTATTACGCGCCATTTGCAGGAAATATTATTGGGACACAAAAACAACAACGGAATGAAATTATTTGTGGTTGGTTCTGCCGTATCTGCTTACCGCAGTGTAATGGCGGGTCCGAATTCAGATAATCGCCGGCAACCTTCTTTAAAAATTATTTATACCAAATACTAATTTACCATGTGCGGAATTGTAGGATACATTGGAACCAAAGAAGCATATCCGATTATTGTAAAAGGATTAAAACGTCTCGAATACAGAGGTTATGATTCTGCAGGAATTGCATTGCTGGAAAACGGCGAAGTAAATGTGTACAAGAAAAAAGGAAAAGTTGCCGACCTCGAAGCTTTTTGCAATGGAAAAGATATTACCGGTAATATCGGAATCGGTCACACCCGCTGGGCAACGCATGGTCAACCTAACGACGAAAACGCACATCCGCACACCTCCGGTGATGGAGAATTGGCTTTAATTCACAATGGAATTATTGAGAATTACGCCATCATTAAAGAAGAACTTTTAAAACGCGGACACCAATTCAAATCGGAAACCGATACTGAAGTGTTGGTTCATTTTATTGAAGAAATTAAACGCAAAGAAAAAGTAGATTTATTTGAAGCCGTTCGTATTGCCCTCAATGAAGTACACGGTGCATATGCCATTGTTGTAATTGATAAATCGAATCCCAATCAATTAATCGCAGCAAAAAAATCATCACCACTGGTGATAGGAATTGGTGAAGAAGGTGAATTCTTTTTGGCTTCGGATGCTACTCCAATTGTAGAATACACTAAAAACGTAGTTTACCTCGAAGACGAAGAAATTGCAGTGCTGGATCGTAACAGTGGTTTGAAATTAAAAAACATAAAAAATCAGGATAAACGTCCTTCCATCACTGAGCTCGAGTTGCAACTTGAAGCATTGGAAAAAGGTGGCTTTGAACATTTCATGCTAAAAGAAATCTATGAACAACCGCGCTCCATTCGCGATTGTATGCGTGGAAGAATCAGCTCAACACAGGGCTGGGTTCAATTAGGCGGTATCAAAGATTTCGAAGAAAAAATGAGCAATGCCAAGCGCATCATTATGGTCGCTTGTGGCACATCATGGCATGCAGGATTGGTAGGCGAATATCTATTTGAAGAATTAGCCCGCATTCCTGTTGAAGTTGAATACGCTTCTGAATTCCGTTACAGAAATCCGATTGTAGATGAAAATGATGTGATCATTGCTATTTCTCAGTCTGGAGAAACTGCTGATACGTTAGCTGCTATTCAACTGGCAAAATCCAAAGGTGCAACCATCATTGGTATTTGTAATGTGGTTGGATCAACCATCGCGCGCTCTACCGATGCAGGTTCGTATACGCATGCGGGACCCGAAATCGGTGTGGCTTCTACCAAAGCGTTTACTGCACAGGTTACCGTTCTTACGTTAATGGCATTGATGATCGGAAAAAAACGCGGAACAATTCCTGCATCGCGCTTCAATCGCTTATTGGTAGAAATGGATTCCATTCCCGAAAAAGTAGAAGAAGTATTGCAAGCCAATGCACAAATAAAATACATTGCCGATATCTATAAAGACGCTCAAAACGCATTATATCTGGGCCGAGGTAATTCCTTCCCTGTTGCATTAGAAGGCGCCTTAAAACTCAAAGAAATATCATACATCCATGCCGAGGGATATCCTGCAGCAGAAATGAAGCACGGACCTATCGCATTAATCGATGAAGAAATGCCGGTGTTTGTTATCGCAACGCAGGGTCCTTCTTATGAAAAAGTAGTCAGCAACATTCAAGAAGTAAAAGCTCGTAAAGGAAAAATTATTGCTATTGTCACCAAAGGTGATACTGTTGTAAAAGGACTCGCCGATCACATCATTGAAATTCCCGATGCAGATGATGTACTGGTTCCTTTACTGGCAGTAATTCCACTTCAGCTTTTATCGTATCACATTGCCGTGATGCGCGGATGCAATGTGGACCAACCCCGAAATCTTGCAAAATCTGTAACTGTAGAATAAATGAAAAATTTCATTGTTCAATTAGCAGGAGGGGTGTTGATCTCCTCCTTCTTTTTTTCCTGCACCAACCAGGAAACACCAGTCTACGAAAAACGTCAGGCGGATTCCACCCACCAAAAAACAGAAGAGCATGGTCACCACCACCACCAGGATGCGAATGCTTACATGAATGAAAGTGAATTCGAAGAATTGGTTGATCGTTTCGAAAATCCTTCGCGCAATGAATGGCAAAAACCGGAAGAGGTAATTCAACTCCTTGGCGACTTAAAAGGAAAAACCATTTTAGACATCGGAGCGGGAACGGGTTATTATTCGTTTCGTTTTGCAGAGAAGGCAGAGAAAGTAATCGCCGCAGATGTAGATGAGCGTTTTCTGGAATACATGGAGGACAAAAACCTGAATCTGGGCAAAAAAAACATGGAATTCCGCAAAGCTGAAATGAATAATCCCCCCATTCTGGAAAATGAAGCTGATGTGGTTATACTGGTGGACGTGTATCATCACATCGATCGCCGTAAAACCTATTTTTCTGCACTGAAAAAAGGATTGAAAAAAGGGGGACATCTCTTTATCATCGATTTTAAAAAAGGTGATCTGCCGCAAGGTCCTCCCAATGAAATGAAAATTGGTCCTAACACCGTAATACAGGAAATGAAAGAAGCTGGTTTTCAATCGGAATTAATGGACACTACCACCTTGCCTTATCAATATGTGTTAAAATTTGGGCATTAAGTCACTTATTCATTGAATCGCTTGACTCATATCGCTTAGTCGCTATATATTTAGAAAATGAAACAGATCATTCTTCTCGTTCTGCTAATCTCATCCTTCATTTTTACGGATGCTCAAACAGTATGCAGCTACAAATACCGTAAACGCATCACCTTTGATCCTACCAAAGTTTCTGGACCGAGCGACCTGAACAACTTTAATGCTTTAATAAAAATTACTTCCGATAATGATTTGAAACATACAGGAAGTGGCGGACATGTAGAAAACACCAATGGCTATGATATCATGTTTACCGCAGCCGATGGCATAACGGTACTCAGCCACCAAATGGAAAGTTATACATCCACCTCTGGTCAATACACCGCTTGGGTACAAGTTCCAATACTATCTACCTCCGTCAACACTTATATTTATCTCTACTACGGAAATTCTTCGGTAACAACAGACCCCTCCACAACATCCATCTGGTCGAACTATTACAGCGTTTATCATTTCCAGAATAATAATTTTAATGATCAATCGCCCAGTGGTTATAATCTGACCAACCAAAGCACCACCAATCAATCCCCCGCATTTATTGGCGACGGCAGGGCAATGACCGGAACGCAATACATGGATGTTTCTTCATCCTTTCCCAATATTACCGGAAGCTTTACCATTAGCGGATGGATTTATACCACGGCGAATAACACTGCCGGTCAGCGCGTTTTTTGCGACGACAGAAACAATACAGGAGGATATGCATTAAGTCTTGGAGATCCCGGAACAGGCCGGCTCCGCTTTTATTCCCGGTCTACCAATCCGGTTAGTTTAGATATTCCCAGTAATTCCATTGCCAACAATACCTGGTACCACGTTGCCGCGGTGCACGATGCCAGCACTAAAACAAAATACATTTATGTAAATGGTGTATTGCTCGCCTCCGGAACCTATACCAATAGTTGGGGAACAGATGCAGGATTATCTTCGGTGGGTGGAGAAACAGCAGGTGGAGAAACAGCAAATCGTTTCAGAGGAAGACTGGATGAAATTCGTGTTTCGCAAAATGCACTCAATGCCGATTGGCTGCTTACTGAATACAACAATCAGAATTCACCGACCACCTTTTATTCTATTTCCGCAGAACCGAAAGTATGGACCGGCGGAAGTAATACCAATTGGAATGCCTCTGCTAATTGGTTAAACAATAGCCGACCATCCAGCACCGCACCATTCGATGATGTAATCATTACCAACGGAAGCAATCAACCCACCATGAATGGAACAGAGTCCATCAAAGGATTGTGGGTGTATTCCGGTGCTACCTTATCACAAGGTGCAAATACATTGAATGTTTCGTTTGATATTTTGAATTGCGGTACAATCAGCGGGAATACCGGGACCATTGTTTTGAACTCGACCAATAACGAAATTCTCGATCAATATTTATCGGGTAGCGGTACCTACAACCTGAATAATTTAACCGTAAACAACACCTATAGCGGCACCCCAACCGTGCGATTAAATAATTCCGTAAACGTTAGTGGCGCATTAACATTAACGAGTGGTATTGTTTATACTACCAGTTCCAATATTCTAAATCTTGGTTCATCCTCTAGTTCCAGTTCCGGATCGGCAACAAGTTTTGTGGATGGACCCATGACAAAAACAGGGACCACAAACTTCATTTTTCCTGTTGGTAAAGGAAGCAAATGGAGAAGAGCTTCGCTCACGAATATTAGCAGTTCTTCCACCTACTCGGTTGAATATTTTAATACGCCCTATTCAAGTCTGACTCCAGTTAATAGTCCACTCTACAACGTAAGTCAGGTAGAATATTGGCAAATCAACAGAACATCCGGAAGTGGTGATGCAAACGTTGCGTTGTATTGGGAAGATGCCGCTGTTTCGGGTATTACCAATTGCGCTGATTTAACCATTGCGCGCTGGAATGGTGCAAGCTGGGATGAACAAGCAGCAACTACTGTTGGTGGTTCTACCTGCACAGGAAGTGGCACAGGTTCTGTTTTAACGAATTCATTGATCTCAGCATTTAGTCCCTGGACCTTTGCTTCCAAATCGGCCGGCGTTAATCCATTGCCTGTTGAACTATTATTTTTTGATGCACAATTTGATGGTGCGAATGTAGAATGCGTTTGGCAAACTGCCAGCGAACAAAACAGTGCACATTTTATTGTACAACGTTCAGCCGATGGAATTCAATTTGAAAATATCGGATTAATTCCTGCGGCAGGACACAGCAACATCTTGTTGAATTATCATTTTACCGATACAAATCCACTCAACGGAATATCCTATTATCGTTTAATGCAAACCGACATGAATGGTGCCGTGGAATATTTTGGTCCTGTAGCCGTACAACGTTCTTCGGAAGAATTATCTGTTCAGGTATTTCCTAATCCAGCATCATCTTCCAATGCAACCTTAGTGGTACAATCGAAATCCAATCTGAATGGTGAAATTAAGATTGTAGATGTTACGGGTCGACTCATTCATGCTTTTCCATTTAATGCGCAAGCTGGATTTACATCTCTGCCGTTAAATACATCTCTTGCTAAGGGACATTATTTCATTTTACTGGAGAGTGCCGGAGAATTAAAAACGGCGCGCTTAATTATCGAGTAAACATCCTGTATTTATTTTAACCTTTTTTAAAGGTTACCTTTTCCCTTTCTCTGGTATTAAAGAATAACGAATCGTTCTTTCTTTATTCTTTCGTGTTCCACATAAACACATGCGGATTGTTTCGATAAGGACTTAAATCTTTTGAAAAACAGATCAGCATTAAATCAATTACAGGAAGAACACCCATTCCGCCACCAAGTGTAAGCGTATAGGCAACCGGTACACCCGGTTTTGTTCCTAAATAAAGACGGTGCGCACCGAATGGTCCAAGGGTTACGCAAAGCAATGCGGCAACCAGACGAGGATGTTCTTTCTTTTGCTTCACCGAATTCTCCTGTGGCACGTCAAAAAAATAAAGCGAGTCCTGAACCTCCAGTAATTCTGCGTGTACAGCAGAATGGTGAATCAGTACCGAGTCCGTCGCTTGTGCACGAAGTGATGATGGAAATAAAGACGATAACAATATCATGAGAACGAACCATACCGATGTTGTAATTCGGTATACCATGCAGGATCCGGCAATTGTTCTCATAAAGCAAAAATACAAATCAAAAATTTCAATACCTTGATTCAAAATTCAGGTTATGAAAAAAGCCGTAAAATACATCGCTATTGCTCTGATTACACTGCTGGTCGGATTTCTTGGATACCGTTATTTCTACACCATGTTTACCGGTCCGAGCGACGAACAGTTAAAGAAAGACAAGGAGAGGGACGATAAAGTAGTTGCCCCTAATGGATTAAACAAACTTGAAGAAGATTATAAAGCATATGAAGAATCTCAAAATGCTTATAACGACAGCATAGCAAATAGTTCTACGGCAACCGACAGTATTCCGAACCACTAAAACTGAATTTCATGAAAAGCACATTATTGACGGCGACATTGATCGCGGTCCTGACCCTCTCATGCGGTAACGGAATGGACAACCGATCCTATTCCGACGATAGTCCAAGCACAGAATATGCAAAATCCGAAGGCGCCGCCATGCCAATGGAAGAATCTTCTCCTGCAGCAACAGAACAAGAATTTGATGCCCAAAAGGATGAGTATTTGCAGCAACAAATTTTATCCGGCAGTACCATGCGTTTTGGAATGAATGATAGTTTGCGCAAATTCATCCGCACTGCCGATATCCGTTTCCGTGTTAAGGATGTTATCCGCTCCAGTTACCGTATTGAAGAAGTTACAGAACACTTAAACGGTTATGTTCAACATTCCGATTTACACTCTACCATCCAGAAAACAGAAGTGATCCGGATCTCTAACGATTCAATTCTGGAGCGCACGCATTACGTCACCGAAAACGTTGTGACCTTACGTGTCCCCGCCCGCAAAACAGATTCTTTACTGAAAGCCATCGCTAGCGAAGTGGAGCATCTGGACTATCGTGTTTTGGATGCAGAGGATATCCGTTATGAATTATTGGAAAAAGATCTCCTGCGAAAAAGAAATGAAAAATTTAAAACGCGCATGAGTTCGAACATTGAGGACAATGGTAAAAAACTTAATGATGTTACCAATGCAGAAGAATCAATTCTCCGCGCAGAAGAAGAAAGTGATGCTGCTTTTGTAGATCGTTTAAGAAGACTGGATTTGGTAGAATATGCTACCATTACACTCACCATTTACCAGCGCGAAAATTTTAAAGATGTAGTACTGGCCAATGAAAAAAATCTGACTGCCTACGAACCTTCGTTCTGGAGTAAAATGGGCGATAGCTTAAAAACGGGATGGTATGCGTTGGAGGAATTATTGGTTGAACTAACAAAAGGATGGTTTTTCATTCTGTTAATTATCGTGCTTTACTATTTCCTCCGAAAAAAATTCCGGAAGAATAAAGTAAATTCGTAATATGAATTTGAAGAAATCAATTTCCAACTTTATACTGATTATCGCGATTGCTATGGGTGTTTCCTGTGGCAATCGCGAGACTTCAGAGCCGCAAACCGAAGAAAGCGATAGCAGTAAAATTCTTCAGGAAAAACAAAACGCACTGGAAGCAGAAATTCTGGATCAAATCGACCAGCTGCCCGAAGTAAAAAAGCGCCGGGAAGTGGTAGACAGCATCACCAAAGGTGAACACCAGTTGATTAGTTATATCGCTATGCGTCCCACCGATGGTGAAGATCATTACTGGGTAGAAGTTTCTGAGGACAACGGTGATGTGTTGGTGAATCATTTTCATTTTTTTTATTACCCCGCCGAAAAAACGATCCGTTATTACGACCCTATCGAAGATCAGATTCTCGAATTAGAAGAATGGCGATCCGACACCCTTCATCTGGGGGGAGCAATAAAAAACGAGAAGGATTACAATTTTTAATCTCCTCAAATAGTGCTATTGTTTAATTAGGGTTAATTCATTCGGCCAAAAAACAAACTATTCCCTGATATTGCCGTAAAAATAAAATATGGCTAAGGGGACTACAATTGATTGGGCGGAACAGGGAGATAAAATCTCTAAATGCATCCGGAAATCTACTTCCGGCAAGAAGGAAGCCGTACATAAACTTCGCGTTACAATTAAAAAAACCAGAAGCTTATTGGCATTGGTTGAGGGTACAAAGAGTCGAAAAAGTAGTTTAGGCAAATACCTGTCTTATATCGACCTGGTGTACATCCCCACAGGAAAATATCGAGATCTGCAGATTTTCGAAGCCTTACTTAAAAAGGAGAAATCGCAACAAGCCCGCGTAGTAGAAAAGTTGATTCGCCACAAAAAAACAAAAAGGAAAAAAGAAATGAAATCGGCACTACGCCACTTTCCGTTCGACGCCTTTCAACAAGTATCTAAAGAGTTTAACCAAACGCAAAAAAACAGGAGCTCAACGCTTCTTGATCAAAACGCAACCCGCCTAATCAGGAATGAAAAAAGTAAAATTAAAAAAGCGTTGAGGTCGGGACGAAAACCTAAAAACCTTCATGAAATAAGAAAGCATTTAAAAACCATTAAGGGTCTGCTCGAATGGAAAAATGATGATAAATCACTCAAGAAAATTCATGATACCGAACAGTTCATCGGAGAATGGCATGATATGGATTTACTGGTGATGAAGATGAAGAAATGGAAAAACAAAAAATCCGGCGAAGCCATTCAAGGACGTTTCATTTCAAGCTTAGAAAGAAAAAACAACAAACATATTACTCCATTGCTCAAAATGATTCGGAACGCTATTCTTTAATGCCGAATTCATTCTTTACTTTTTCGTAGAGCGGACGAAATCCTTCATACAGTTGGGCCGACTTTTTAATCCAGGGAACTGCCAGTTGAATTTCATTGGCGGCAGTAGCAGTAATTTCTGAAACCTTATCCTCGTTGCTGCCTTCCTCAATGGAATTGATCAGAAAAACGGCGTAATTATAATGCCATCTGCCAATCATAAAATGAAACGTTGCATTGTTTGGAAATGACTTTTGTAAAATATGGTAGCAATGCAGTTTTAAATACAAAAAGCTTTCGCAATCCGAAGGAAGGCTGTCCGCGTAAAAATTTACCCCAACAAATTCACGCATATATAAGCGCGCGAGTTCATCATACAGTAAAAAGGAAGATTCAGGTTCATCCAGAATTTTTCCGCACAAAAACTCCTCTTTTTCTTCCTTTGTTTTTAAATCATCGTAACTTTTTGGAACCTGATGCACGATTAATGTATCAGGAGATTCCAAAAAAACTTCACCGCGAAGTGCAAATTTTTTCATGTATTCCATTGCTAACTCAGTGAAATGAGAAACACAATGAGCAATCTTGCGGACCTGCTTTTTTTTGAGATAAGTAGCTAAATCACTTTGTAAACTTTCCGTCCATGCCTCACGCGAAAGAATAAGTGAATCTGCCGCTGCCTTAGATTGCCGGTGTACGCTTAGAATAAACAGTATGAAAAGCAGGTAGCGCATTATGCTACAATTTACGGAATTCCATTGCCAAAAAATAGTAAACAAAAAAAAGGCCGGATAAACCGGCCTCTTCTTTTATGGTTGTATTACAACTTACTTTTTACTTCCACTTCTTCGTAGGCTTCAACAATATCTCCTTCGTTGATATCATTAAAATTATGAAGACTCAATCCACACTCATACCCACTCGCTACTTCTTTCACATCGTCCTTAAAGCGTTTTAACTGATTTAAGGATCCGTCGTGAATTACGATGCCATCGCGAATAATTCGGACTTTGGAGTTTCTTGTAATTTTTCCGTCCTGCACGTAAGTACCGGCAACCGATCCCACTTTGGAAATGCGGAACACCTGACGAATTTCTGCTGTACCGATAATTTTTTCCTGCTTCTCGGGCGATAACATTCCTTCCATAGCATCTTTAACCTCTTCGATGGCTTTGTAGATGATGGAGTAAAGACGGATATCAATTTCTTCCGTTTCTGCTAAGCGACGTGCCGAAGCTGAAGGACGTACCTGGAATCCGATGATAATCGCATTGGAAGCTGAAGCCAGCAATACATCGCTTTCTGAAATAGCTCCTACACCTTTGTGTACAATTTTCACCTGAATACGGTCGGTAGATAATTTTAATAAAGAGTCGGATAATGCCTCAACAGATCCATCCACGTCACCTTTAATAATGATGTTAAGCTCTTTAAAGTCACCAATCGCAAGACGGCGACCAATTTCATCCAGCGTAATATGTTTATGCGTACGCATTCCCTGTTCGCGAATGAGTTGCTGACGACGTGTAGCGATATTTCGCGCTTCGCGTTCATCGTCCATCACATTAAATATATCACCGGCATTCGGTGCACCATCTAATCCGAGAATGGAAACCGGAGTAGAAGGACCTGCCTCTTTAATGGCAACACCACGTTCGTTGAACATCGCTTTTACGCGTCCGCTAAATGGACCGGCAAGCAACACATCTCCAATACGCAATGTACCTGTAGATACGAGGATGGTAGATATATATCCACGTCCCTTATCGAGCATGGATTCGATTACTGTTCCTTTTGCTAAGCGATCAGGATTAGCTTTTAATTCGAGCATTTCTGCTTCGAGCAATACTTTTTCAAGTAATTCTTTTACACCTAATCCTTTTTTCGCAGAAATTTCCTGGCTTTGGTATTTACCGCCCCATTCTTCAACAAGGAGGTCCATATTAGCAAGGTCTTCTCTTAATTTATCGGGCTTAGCTTCGGGCTTATCAATTTTGTTGAATGCAAAAATCATGGGTACACCCGCAGCCTGAGCATGCGCAATAGCTTCTTTGGTTTGCGGCATCACAGAGTCGTCGGCCGCGATTACGATAATAGCAATATCGGTCACCTTAGCACCACGAGCACGCATGGCCGTAAAGGCTTCGTGACCCGGAGTATCGAGGAAGGTGATTTTTTTACCATTATCCAATTGCACCGAATAAGCTCCGATGTGCTGGGTAATTCCACCCGCTTCACCGGCGATTACATTGGCTTTACGGATGTAATCGAGCAATGAAGTTTTACCGTGGTCAACGTGACCCATTACAGTAACAATTGGAGGACGAGAAGCCATTTGATCGGCATCATCATCATTATCTTCATCGATGGATTCCTGAATATCCGCAGTTACAAATTGTACCTGATAACCGAATTCCTCTGCGATAATAGCAATGGTTTCTGCATCAAGTCGCTGGTTAATCGAAGCAAAAATTCCGAGTGTCATACACGCAGAAATAATTTGCGTTGGTGTAACATTCATCATCTTCGCCAAATCCGAAACGGTAACGAATTCGGTCAGCTTAAGAATTTTATCTTCTTCTGCCTGACGAATCATTTCTTCCTCGCGCAATTGAGAACGGATTTCACGTTTCTCGCGACGAATTTTGGAAGCTTTGGATTTACCACCCTGGCTACTTAAGCGGGCAAGTGTTTCCTTGATTTCTTTTTGAATATCTTCTTCAGAAACTTCAGGTTTGGCAACACGCTCCTGGCGCTTTTGTTTGTTTTGCTGATTCGATTGTTGTTTGGCCGCCTGATCAATATTTACCTTCTTAATGCGTTTGCGTTTCTTACGCGATTCAGCATTTTGATTGGAAGAATTTGAACTTTCTTTGGCAACCGGTAAAACAATTTTTCCGAGAATTTTTGGTCCGGTAAGTTTATTTACTTCCGCACGGATGGTTTCAATCTCTGCCGGTTTATCTTCTGCCGGAGGCGTTTCAACTTTTACTTCTTCAACCGGTTTTTCTTCAACCACAACTGGTGTTACCACTTCCTCTACAGGAGCTTTAACCTCTTCTGCAGGTTCTTCCTTTTTAGGTGTTTTAGCAGCAACTTTCTTCTCTGGTTTTACTTCTTCCTGAATCGGTTTTTCTTCGGCAGCTTTAACAGGTTTTTCTGTTTTTTTCTTTTTGCCAACGGTAGATAAATCGATTTTTCCTACAACAGAAACTTTCATATCAGTTTCTACTTTAGGCTTCACTATTTCCGGTTCTGGTGATCCGGAAACATTTTTAATCATGATTTCCTCCGTCTCTGCTTCAGGCTCATCTACAGGACGCTTAACATCAGCAATGGTAACGGTTTCTCGTTTTTCGCGACTGCTGGATGTCACTTTGCGCGATTTTTCTTTTTCAGATTTCTCTGTCTGGAATTCGCCCAACAGCACATTGTAGATCTCATCGTCGATTTTTGCGTTTGGATTGTTCTCAACGGTGTAGCCTTTCTTGTTCAGAAATTCTACAATCGTCGACAATCCCACGTTTAATTCGCGTGCGACCTTGTTCAGACGTATGGCTTTGGCTTCGGACATGTGTTTCTTTCCGTAATTAAGTTTTATTCTTTAAGACCGTAGTCTTGGGTATTATTCAAATTCAGCTTTTAAAATGCGGATAACTTCCTTCACTGTTTCTTCTTCCAGATCGGTACGTTTTACTAAATCATCCGGATTTAATTCCAACACTGAGCGTGCAGTATCACATCCGATTGCTTTAAGTTCATCCAGAATCCATGCATCGATTTCGTCGCTGAATTCATCCAGATCAACGTCATCCACATCTTCTGCTCCTTCGCGGTACACATCAATTTCGTAGCCGGTTAATTTGCTTGCAAGTTTGATGTTGTGTCCGCCCTTACCAATAGCGAGCGATACCTGATCCGGCTTCAGATAAACCTCAGCGCGTTTATTTTCATCGTCGAGATTAATTGAAGTAACCTTAGCGGGAGAAAGTGCACGGGTGATGAGTAATTGATTATTGTTAGTGTAATTGATTACATCGATATTCTCGTTGCGCAACTCACGAACAATTCCGTGAATACGCGATCCTTTCATACCCACACAAGCACCAACCGGATCAATACGATCGTCATACGACTCAACTGCCACTTTTGCACGCTCACCTGGTTCGCGAACAATTTTCTTAATGGTAATTAAACCGTCGAATACTTCAGGTACTTCAAGTTCAAACAAGCGCTCAAGGAATACAGGAGATGTACGCGAAAGAATTACAACAGGACTTCCGTTACGTAAATCCACTTTGTAAACCACTGCACGAAGTGAATCGCCCTTTTTGAAGAAGTCTGTAGGAATCTGTTCACTTTTAGGAAGTATCAATTCATTTCCTTCATCATCAAGAACAAGAATTTCTTTTTTCCAGATCTGATAAACTTCACCGGTCATAATTTCACCGATACGTTCTTTATACTTCTTGTAAACATTGTCTTTCTCAAGTTCAAGAACGCGTGAAATCAGATTCTGACGAAGCGCAAGAATATTTCTGCGTCCGAAATCATCGATTTCAATTTTTTCTGAAACCTCTTCACCGATTTCGAAATCCGGTTCGATTTTCACCGCATCGCTGTATGCAATTTGAGTGGAAGCATCTTCCAGCTCTTCATCGCGAACAATTTCACGGTTCATCCAGATCTCGAGGTCACCCTTCTCAACGTTCAGGATGATATCGATATGGTCGTCGGTGCCATACTTTTTCTTCAGCATTCCGCGAAATACATCTTCAAGAATGCTCATCATGGTCACTCTGTCGATGTTTTTGAATTCCTTAAACTCCGAAAAGGATTCGATTAGATTCAAACTATTCATAGTTTGTCATTTAAATGAAATAAGAACTTTAGTTTGTTTTATATCGCTCATTTTTATTGCATGCTTGCGGATCACTTCCTGTTTGGATTTTTTGCCTTCTACTTTTTCCTTCCCTTTGGTTTCAACTTCAATTTCAACTTCGGTTGCGCCCAATAATTGACCTTCAAGTTTTTTCCCGTCGATTAACTCAACCGATACTTTCCGACCAACATTTTTCAGGTACTGCGGAAATACTCTGAAAGGCTTTTCAAGTCCCGGTGAAGAAACAGTTAATTCAAAATCCTCCTTGTCGCGATCCAATCCGGATTCCACCTGCCTGCTGATCTTGCGGACCTCCTCAATGGTGATTCCATTTGGACTATCCAGCTCAATATTGATTTTAGCTCCCGGATTTACAGCGACTTCCACCAGGAAATAACTGCTTCCTTGAATGGCCTCTTCTGCCAGTTGCTTTACCAATGCTTCGTTGATCATGTCAGGGTTTTGAAATAAAAGAGGGGACGCTGTCCCCTCTGCCATTAATCCGTATTTGATGCTGCAAATATATAACGAAAAAGCGCTGAAAGCAAACTTTTTTAACTGAACAGCAAATTATTTCTGAGGCAATTTATCCTTGATCACCTTTCCGTTCTTATAAACGAGATGTTTCGACAACTTTCCTTTGGAATCCCAGATTTTATACTCCCCGTTAAACACTCCTTGCTTATAGTGTATTTCGCTGATTTTCTGACCTTTCTTATCATAACTGATGCTTACGCCATCCAGTTCACCCATTTTATAATTCATCTCTTGCGCAATCAGAATTTCGCCGGGTTGAAAAAACAACCATTTACCATCCATCACCCCATCGGTGTAATTACCTTCTGCGGTTTTTTCGCCGCGTTCATCGTAAGAAATCCATTTACCGTGACGAACACTTTCTTCGTAAGTCTGAGGTGCAGGCGATCCTTTTTCAAGCACTGCTGTTTTCTTGAGTAATTTGTACTCGCCCTCATCGCGTTTTTTGCCGTTGGAGAAATAATAAATCCATTTCCCCGATTTTAATCCCCGGGTGTAATATCCCTGATAGGTTAATTTTCCGTTGGGAAACCAGCCTTTCCAAACGCCCGACATGGATCCCATATCGAAACTTCCTTCGTCTTTGGTTCCGCCATCCTGGTACCAGCTGGTCCATACGCCATGCTCTTTACCTTTCGAAAAATTTCCTTCACTGAGTCGATTGCCATTTTCAAAATAGGTCGTCCATTGCCCATCTTTCAGGTCAGCATGAAAACTGCCTTTCATGTAGGTTTGACCTTCCGGGTAAAAATAAATCCATTCGCCTTCGCGTTGCCCGGCAGTAAAGCTTCCTTTATAATTGATTTTTCCATTGTTATAACCGAAGTACCATTCGCCTTCCTGCAAGTCGTTTTCAAAGGCGCCTTTCATGTCGACCGTCCCGTTTTCGAATTGCCACAACCAAATACCCGTCTTTTTTCCTTCGCGGTATTCGCCTTTCACATTCAAGGTGTCGTTTTCAAAATACTCCACATAACTGCCGTGCAAAAGATCATTGTTGTAATTGGAGATCCGCTTGATTTTTCCATTGGCATTTTTGTAGGTCCATTTCCCTGTTTTCTTTCCCATTAAATGTTCACCACTGGTGACCACTCTACCCAGTGCATTCTTTTCGTAAAAAGGTCCGTTTCTTAGTCCTTCGCGATAGCTGTATTCCTCTTTCACCGAGCCGGCGGTGCTGTAGATATACATTTTACCTGTGCCGTTTACAATGGTTTGCTCACCATTTTTATCCCAATACGAAATCACCTTTTCTACACCATTGTGATGCTCTTCTTCGAGTAATTGTTTGCCGGATGCATTGTAATATTTCCAAACACCTTCCTTCTTACCCATCAGGTAAGCGCCGGTTTCCTGAAGTTGTCCGTTATTAAACCAGAAGTTGGAAACTGAATCCTGGAGGCCCATTTTAAACCAGCCTTCCTGCATTTTTTTTCCGTTCTCATAATATTTTACCAGATATCCATCCAGCTTTCCATTATGAAAATTGATTACCCCTTCGAGTTGACCATTTTCGTACCAATATTTCCATTCGCCTTCTTCCAGACCAATACCCGAAAAACCGTCCTCCTTGTATTTCCCCATGGAGCGGATTTTTTTCCGTTGTTTGTCCCAATACGTTTTTTCAACTTCTCCTTTTTTCTTCTTCGGATCATCTTCTCCGGTTTGCGCCAAAAGTGGTGCACTCAGAAAAAACAACATCAGCAATGCAAATAATCTGTTCATGTTTTTATTTTGATGGGCTAATACAAATGCCATGCAATTTCAGTTTTTAAAGGGCGATGCCGACCCTCAAGTGGAATAAGATTTTAACAACGTATTCTTATATGAATGCGAAAGGGAAAAGGTTACGCTCAGGCAAAGAGTTTCATGCCTTTCACCATCATTACTGCCCCAAATAGCATAAGAATAACACCAATTGCGCGATTGAGGTGATGCATAAATTCCGGCGTAACCACTTTTTTTAACTGACGAGCACCAATGATTTTTAATACATCGATGGAGAAAAACGAGGCCATAATTGCACAGAGAAACATAATCATTTCATTGTCGGTAAAGGCATTTTTAGAAAAGCCTACGAAAATCATCCCGAACCAATACAATAGAATGGTGGGGTTGATTATGTTAATCAGAAATCCTTTTAAAAACAGACGCAAATCTTTGCTTCGGGTACGGATTAAGTGTTGCGGTTCATGCATGGCCTTTTTCTTTTTCTTTCCCAGAAACTGATAAAGACCGAAAAACACCAGCAGAATTCCCGTAACCAGGGTAATGGAATGCTCGTGCTCCATAATGGAGTCGCGCTGACTAAAGAAGTGCAACGCGATATAGATATAGAGCACATCACTTAAAAAAACTCCGAAATCCAACAATAAAGCAGCCCGGATTCCCTCTTTGATGCTGGTCTCCAAGATCAAAAAGAAGCTCGGGCCAAGCATAAAACTTAGCACGAAACCAAAAAACAATCCTTCAAATACTGCTTCTAACAATTTACAGGTAGTGAGGGGCTAAAGATAAAAACAATCGTTGATTTCAAAGCTGATTCTGCTCAGACCAGGCTCTTAAATGCGTAATTCTGCTTTGAAAAATAATCCAACACCCTGGGCAAGGCATAGAGCATACGGTCAGCCGCTTTTAGACTATCGTGAAATACAATAATGGAACCGGGAACGGCGTGGTCCACCACATTCCGGTAACATTTTTCATAGGAAATACTCGTATCGAAATCGGCACTGAGCACGTCCCACATGATGATGCGATAGCGTTTTTTTAAAGCTCTTGCCTGAGAGAAGGTGATTTTACCATAAGGCGGACGGAACAATTCGCTTTGAACCAATTGCTGGCATTTCTGTGCATTTCTGAAATAAGAAAAATCATTGGTTTTCCATCCGTTAAGATGGTTAAAGGTATGATTACCGATGGCATGACCATCCTTCTTTACGGCTTCAAAAATAGCGGGGTGTTTTTGTACATTATCTCCAATGCAAAAAAAAGTGGCTTTGGCCTCATAGCTTTTTAAAATACGGAGAACTTCAGGAGTGATTTCCGGTATGGGACCATCATCGAAGGTGATAAAAAGATCACGACCCTGAACGGTTTTTTTCCATTCAAGGTCGTGATACAATGCTTTTACGATATACGGTGTTTTAGCTGTATACAGTTGCTTCGTTTTTATTTTTCGAATACCTCGGGGAATGTCTGATACAGTTTCATTCCTCCGATTTTACTATCGTACTTAATAATTGCATTCATCCAGGAATAGAATGCCGCATCCTGGCGTTGAAGTACAGCTTCTACTTTTGCTGCCACTTCAGGTTTTTTATACGATTGGGTGGTAATTCCATACATCATCATCAAAATACGACGGGACAATGAAATATCATCCATCATGTTAATGGAGAAACGCTCACCGGCATTGAAATAATACGTGAGGTTTTCATCGTGCATTTTAACCAGCGATTCAACCAGACGATTCCCCAGGGTGTCGTCGCCCACTTCATAACAAAGCGGAACATACGAAGGAACGATACGGTCGAGCGGAACATTTTCTTCCGGCATTACTTCAAAGGCTTTATTCAATACCTTTTTCGCTTTATCGTATTTTTCTGCCTTCAGGTTTTTGTTTTTATCCAATTGCACCTTAAGATTAGCCAATCGTTTTTCCATCGCCTCGCCACCTCCGCGGTTCAGTGAATCTTCGGTGATGCGAACCATGTTTTCATAATACAATCGTTTTTGGTCTGCTTCACGTCCTTCATTCACCAAGGCTTCGGCAAGATTCAGGAATTGCAGGCGGTAATTGTTGGTAAGGCGACGCGTGTAATAATCCACATAAACCCCTTTTCCATTCATATTCCCCCAACGATATACATCCATAAACATATGATACATGGTATCGGTATCAACTTTACCAAATTCCTGACGGGAAGGATTTGGATTGTAGAGTGGAACAAATTTGTAGTTGAGTCCTTTTAAAAGGAAATAATCGCCGAGACCAAGATACGTTTCCGCATCGGCTGTACCGGCGAAATAAACCGGACGCTTCCAATCGAAATGTGCAAGGAGATCAAGAATCATTACATCATTCTTAAACATGTATCCTTTAGGGACAACGAATTTGATGGTATCCACCACATTATTCATATCCTCATCACGCACTACATGGTTCTCTTTGATTTTATTTTTATCGATCACCATATACAGTTTATTGGTATTCATCATACCAAAGGTTCTTCCTTCATACGGCATATGGTTATCATCATTTGCCAGTGAATCCATAGCGAAGGTAAGGTCTTCCCATTTTTGTGATCCGGAATTGATAAATACCTGATCGATGGCGCCGCCCTGACGATAAATATCTTCCGTAATGGTAAATGGCACCGGTTCACTTTCGTAGGCTTTACGTATCATTTGATCGATGTACCAGTCGGTCCCCAATAAAGAAAGGTTAACTACACGTACATCGCGACGGATACCTTCCACTTCCTGTGCATACCAAAGCGGGAAGGTATCATTATCACCATGGGTGAAGAGAATAGCGTTCGGCTCGCAGGTTTGTAAATAATTCCATGCTAAATCCAATGCCGCCGTTCTGTTTGAACGATCGTGATCATCCCAACCTTCTGCGCCCATCAGATATGGAGCGGGAATACAAATAATGGTAGCCAGTGTTGCAGTAACCCGATCTTGCTTTAAGAACATGCCAACTGCAAAAATCACAGCGATCATGGCAAAAGAAACTAAGGCGATGTACAACATTACATGCGAGAAAGCGTGTCCTTCGGAACCTTCCATCACATAAATTATTCCTGAAAGCGCAAAAACACCGCCAACGAAATAAGCGAATTCGCGCAGTTTTAAATTCTTCGCCATGTCGAACAAAGCATATACTGCTAATCCAACCCAAATAGCGAATGCATAGAATGAACCGGCATAGGCATAGTCACGTTCACGTGGTTCGTATGGTTTCGGATTGAGGTATAAAATAATGGCTATTCCGGTGAAGAAAAAGAGAAGGAATACCACAAACCAGTTTTTCGGATCACGCAGCATTTGCCAGAAGAACCCGATTAATCCGAGTATCAATGGCAACATATAAAAACGATTATAGGATTTATTCGCTTTCATATGCGCAGGAAGATTTTCCTGATTTCCGATCAGTTCATTATCCACAAAATTTACTCCCGAAATCCAGTTGCCTTCCAATGGTGTTCCGTCGTAACCCTGCTCATCGTTTTGTCGACCCGAGAAGTTCCACATGAAGTATCTCCAGTACATCCATCCCATTTGGTATTCCAGCATGTAGGTAAGGTTGTTTCCAAAAGTTGGTAATCCTTCCACCTCTCCTCTGGCATTGGTCACTTTTACCCGGCCTTTTCCATCGTAACCCGACCAGTTTTTATAACCGGCAATGTGACGGGGATCGCGGCTGAACATACGTGGCAGGAAAGTAGTCTGCTCATAAACATATTCTGTTCCTTTACGGTCATCCGCAATAAAGTATTCCTCATTCACCTTTACTCCGGTGAGTCCTTTTTTAGCGATATAACGATTTGCTTCTTCTTCTGTACGGAAACCTTTAATTAAACGGTCGCCGCGTTTAACCGCAAAACCGCGCATAAAAATGGGATTACCATCTACCGATTTCTTGATTTCGGAATTCCAGTATGGTCCGCTAAGAATAGGCCATGATCCGTACTGCTCACGATTAAGATAAGAAAGCAGCGTTACGAAGTTCTCCGGATTATTTTCATCGATAGGGGTGTTGGCTTGTGAACGAATGATGATCATTCCGAAACAGGAATAACCAATAACCACCACTGCAAATGAATTTAATGCAAGATTTAAAATGTATTTGCTATGCTTATGCGAATACATGATTCCCCAAACCAATAATCCGATCAGCACCAGGAAGAAAAACCATGCACCGAAATTGAAAGGCATTCCTGAATTGGAAAACACACGCTCGAAAAAGGCAGGCATACTTACCATTCCCGGAATGATCAGTGCCTGAATTACGCCAAGTATAACAATGGAAATAACTCCGGCCATAATAAATCCTTTATTGGAATAGGTATAGCGACGGAAATAATATACAAAGCCCATTGCCGGGATAGCAAGTAAGTTCAGTAAGTGAACTCCCACCGACAAACCGATCAGGAACATGATGAATACAATCCAGCGATCCGATCCGGCTTCGTCGGCCACTTCATCCCATTTATAAATCGCCCATACAACCACGGCGGTAAAGAAGCTCGACATCGCATAAACCTCACCTTCAACAGCCGAAAACCAGAATGAATCGGAAAAGGTGTAAGCCAGCGAACCCACAAATCCACTACCGATTATGGCAATGATTTTCGAATCATTTAAAGGTTCACCATTACGGGTGGCTAATTTTCTGGCGATATGGGTGATGGTCCAGAACAAAAACAAAATGGAGAATGAAGAGGACAAAGCCGACATGCGGTTAATGGCCGCTGCCACTTCATGCGGTTCAGAAAAGGCCGAGAACAAACGCCCGATCATATTAAACAAAGGAGCTCCCGGAGGGTGACCCACCTGTAATCCGTTTGCAGTTGAAATGTACTCTCCGCAGTCCCAGAGACTCACCGTCTCTTCCATGGTTGCGAAATAAACCCAGGTGGAAATGGCAAAAACCAGCCAGCCTGTAACGTTGTTCAATAGTTTATAATTCATCGTTTCGAATGATAGCGTTGCGAAAATAGGAAAATAAATCCCCCTGCCTCTCATCGTTAACGTAAATTAACCCCAAAGCGCTGTTCACTTAATTTTTCTTAATCCGTGAAAAAATTTTGCTAACATCATCAAGTTCCTTACTTTTGCACCCGCGATTGCCCGATCGTCTAATGGCAGGACTTCAGATTTTGGTTCTGACTGTGTTGGTTCGAATCCAGCTCGGGCAACCAAAACCCCGGAATAAACCCCGGGGTTTTTTATTTTTATACCCCTAAATCGGTTTCGACCAATTTTATAATAGAATCGACCAGTGGACATATTGCAGGTATGAATATTAATTTGTTACTTTTGCGGAAAGTCGAATTTAGATTCTAAATGGTTGGTTCAGAAGAAATATCGCGTATAGATATGGGGATTCCGGAAGGGGTTTCCGTGTCGGGTGATTTTGGGCGACTCAACTATACCGGTAAAATTCTAACCTGGAGCTTATCCGATTTTCACAATCCTGTGATTGATTTGCCTATGGTTCGCGAATTAATCTCCGTGATGAACCGCATCACCCGTGGTGAAAAAAGCACCTTGCTGATCGATTTGAAAAATTGCGGAATTCCAATGATAACTCCCACTGCAAAAGCAGCATTATTGGGAAGCGATATGACCAAACTTCGTGTGGCTATTGCTTTTTCGCTGGATACCATTACACGGAAAACTGTTTTTTTAAATCTGGTTTCATTTAACAAGTTTAATATTCCCTTGCGCGCATTCGAAAGTGAACAAGAAGCGAATAACTGGTTGTCGGCACTGCACCTTAATTAATTCAGGAGCAGTATATTTGACCTCCGGGCATGAAAAAATCGAGAATACTTTTAGTTTTAATAGCTGGACTACTGGGAAGTATTGCGCTGATGTATATCCTCTGGCCGGCTAAAGTTCCTGCCGAAAAAACAGAACCCGAAAAACTACAAGCTGCATTTCTTGATGTGGACCCGCATTGGGCAGATTCGGTATTGGCAACTTTGAGTCCCGACCAACAACTTGCTCAGCTTTTTTTTCCCATTATTCCGCTGGATTTAATTCCTGCCGACAGTTTTAATTTGAAATCGGACATGGAGCCCGGTGGCGTTTTTTTTAAAGGACACCATACCGAAAATCAAATTCGCATCACCGATAAAATTATCCGTCAACAAAAAGTCCCCCTACTATTAGCCAATCTGGATCCCTTTTCGAATCTCCTGGCCGGCACAAGGGAATTTGCAGATGAAGACTTGTTTGCATCCAAAGACAGTAATTGGGTAAATGAAATTCGTGATTCCATTATTTCGTTTAACAAAAAACTAGGCTGCGATCTGATCCTGTTGCCCGATCCCGGTAAAACGGATTATACCATAAGCGGAAAACGATTAAACAATTGGCAAAAAATAATTTCCGAAGATCATGTTTTATGTTCCGCCGGAAGATTACGGTATCTGCCCGAAAATTCGGACGACAGTCTCTTATTGCGCGACACCTTGTTACAACCTTTTCGGATGTTAGCAGATAGTGGACTTTCGGTAATGGAGCTGGATAGTGCACTTATAAAAAGCCGAAAAACATCAGATAAGATCGACCAGTTTTGCAGGGAGGAATTAGAGTTTAAAGGATTATTAATGGCTCGTTTTCCGGAAGAAAGTAATGCGGAAGAAGATTGGATTAAAAGCTATTTTAACCATGGAGTAGAAATTTTCATTACCGGGAAAAATCATTTTAGCGTAATTGAAAAAACCCGCGGTTTAGTAAAACAGGGAATCATCCCATCTGCAGAAATAAAAAACCGTGCACGAAAAGTACTAATGGCAAAATCGTGGATTCGAAAATACCATTACCGCGACAGTAGTTTTTTCAGCAACAAACCTCAGCTCAATTTCCCGAAAGCAAGCTGGATGAATGAGCTCATGAAGCGAAAGAAAATTGTTTTACTCCATCAGAAAGATGAAGTACTTCCGCTCGTTTTTGAAGAAAAAAGTTTTCCTGCATTTTTCATCGCCGGTAAAAAAACGGAGCGAATGATTCAACGCATTTCTTCCTATGGAAAAATAAAAGTGAAGTATGAAAAAGATTTAAGCGGACTAGATCAATGGCTGGCAACGGAATCGAAAAACACAAAAAAAATGGTGGTACTTGCAATGGATGACTCGTTGCTCATACAACAATTAAAAAATAAAAAAAATCTATTCTCCGATAAACATCTTTTAATCGTTCACTTCGGTGATCAAAAACAATTAAGTGCTCTTTCTGCAGCCAGAAATTTAATTCACATGAATGAGTTAAACGCAAGTGCAGAGATGGCCATGGCGGATGCTTTAAGTGGGACGGATGATGTTTGCGGACAACTGTGTTATCAAATTCCCGGGTATAAAAGTGGACAAGGAATTATCTTAAATCACGAGCGGCTTCGCTATGCAAATCCGGAAGAAAGTGGAGTTAACTACTGGCGTTTTGCAGAGGTGGACGGAATCATGGAAGAAGCCATTCGCAATAAAGCTTTGCCCGGTGGTCAGGTTTTATTCGCTTACAAGGGAAAAATTATTTATCACAAGAGTTATGGGTATCACACCTATGAAAAAAAACAGGTAGTTAGAAACAGCGACCTCTACGATATGGCCAGTGTAACAAAAGTTGCAGCAACCACTATGATGGCCATGCATTTTTATGAAAAAAAGAAATACCATTTAGACGATTCTCTTTACCGGTATTTACCTGACACCTTACAAAAATATTTACCGGGTAAAAGTACCTTATCACACATTACCTTTCGGCAAATTTTAATTCACGCCAGTGGACTACCGGCCGGACATAATATTATTCGCTTTCTTCGTTTTGATGAAGATACCAGTCCCTACGATCTTTATTTCTGCGACGAGAAAAGCAAACAATTTGATTTGGCTGTTGCCGACAGTTTTTACATTGATCATGATTGCTTGGATACCTTGTGGATCGACCTGAATAAAATCTGGGTAGAACCCTCCAAACCTTACCGGTATTCCGATGCCAACATGAATCTCATGTACAGCATGTTGCTACCTTATTGCAAAAAACAAAGCTGGGAAAAATACATCGACTCCGTTTTTTATTCTCCATTAGGAATGAAAAGAACTTGTTTTAATCCCCTGAACAAAGGCATTCCAAAAGAAGAAATTGCTCCAACGGAAAAAGATCGTTTTTGGCGCCGGCAATTGGTGCATGGTCACGTTCACGATCCAACCGCTGCTTTATATGGGGGTGTAGCGGGTAATGCAGGATTGTTCAGTAATGCCTACGACATGGCTGTATTGTTCGAGATGATTTTGCAAAATGGTCGCTATTCCGGGAAAAAAATTCTCGATAAAAAAACCGTTGAACTTTTTACCAGCCGACAAAGCGGCTCGCACAGAGGTTTAGGTTTTAATATGCAGATTAAAGGGAACACCTATGGTTGTTCTCCTTATGCTTCAGAAAAAACGTATGGTCACACCGGTTTTACGGGCACTGCCGTTTGGGTGGATCCTGAAATTGACTTGATCTATGTTTTTATCTCCAACCGCGTACACCCTGATCCGGAAAATAAAACCATTATTCGCCTGGGCACTACCAAACGTGTTCACAATGTGATGTACAAAGCCTTAGGCCTGGCAACTGAAGAGGCCGTTGAAATCTGACCAATTTTCAACAGTCGAACTACCGAGTTCATATTTAGTTAATTTTGCGCCCTATGGCCTACGTTGGAACGGTACTTCAGGAACTGCTCAAGATCAACAAACGTATCCGGAAACGGATTGTGAAGTATGATGAGCGCTTGCAGGATAAGACGCTGCGCAAATTACTTTCCAGAGCAAAAAATACCCGATTCGGAAAAAAATACGGGTTCAAAGATATTTTACTGTGCGATAACGTTCGTGAAGAATTTCGCAAACGTGTTCCGGTTTACGATTACGATAAATTGTACAACGAATTCTGGGTGCACACTTTAAAAGGAAGAAGAAACATTACCTGGCCGGGTAAAATGAAATTTTTCGCTTTAACCTCCGGCACCTCAGGATCCGCCTCAAAGCGTGTACCGGTGAGTTTACGTCAGATCAAAGCCGTTCGGAAAGCCAGTGTCCGCCAAATGCTCACCATTCCAGATTTTAAGTTCAGTCCCGATTTCTACGAAAAAAGCGTGTTAATGGTGGGAGGCACAACCGACCTGAAACGCATTCCAACCGGATACGAGGGCGACCTCAGCGGTATATTACAACGTAATATCCCAAAATGGTTTGATCGCTTTTATAAACCCGGTAAAAAAATTGCTTCCATTCGCGACTGGAATGAAAAACTGGATGCCATGGCGAAAGAGGCCCACAAGTGGGATATTGGAATAATTTGTGGTGTGCCTGCATGGATACAAATGTTGTTCGAACGCATTCTTGCGCATCACCAGGTGAAGAACATACATGAAATCTGGCCTAACCTGAATGTGTACATCCATGGAGGAGTAGCCTTTACGCCCTATCGCGAATCGTTTAAAAAGTATTTAGGAAAAGAAATTCAATACCTCGATACCTATCTGGCTTCGGAAGGTTTTCTCGCATTACAAACTGCAGAAAACAAACAGGGAATGCAGTTAATTCTTGACAACTGGATCTATTATGAGTTTGTCCCCTTTACCGAAGAGAATTTCGATGTTGACGGCAATCTGAAAAAGGATGCCAAAATCTTAATTCTGGAAGAAACGGAAACAGATAAAGATTATGCCATTCTCATTTCCACCTGCAGTGGTGCATGGCGCTATTTAATCGGCGATACGATTCGTTTTAAAGATAAATCAACCTTTGAAATAATTATTTCCGGTCGTACCAAACATTTCTTATCACTCTGTGGCGAGCATTTATCGGTCGACAATATGAACATGGGAATTCGGATGGCCAGTGAAGAGTTGGATGTTCGCGTAAATGAATTTACTGTTGCTGGTGAACCTTATGAAGGGAGTTTCCGGCATCATTGGTACATCGGTGTGGATCGCGAAATCAATAGCGAATTATTCAAGAAAAAACTTGATGAAGCATTGTGTGTGCTGAACGACGATTATGCCACAGAACGGAAACACGCGCTCAAAGATCTTATAGTGGAGCAAGTACCCATTGCAAAATTTTACGCTTACCTCGAATCGAAAGGGAAAATAGGCGGACAAAATAAATTCCCCCGTGTGATAAAAAATTCTCAGTACGAAGACTGGAAACAGTTTTTAAGCAAGCATTAAAAATCGATCCGATAATAGAACAGCGGCAAAAATCCGAGTTGATAATTATAACTGGTGTATTGCGGCGTTCCGTATTTATCGGCAGGAACTGCACCATTATTCGGATTCCAGGTCAAATTCAGAATATTCTGTATCCCTAAAACATTTACGAGATCAAGCGCAAATTCATGCGTGGTTTTCTTTGCGTTGATTTTAAAATTGATCTTGAAATCGAGTCGGTAGTATGGTTTAAATTGAACGGTGTTGTATCCTGAATTTTTAAATACCAATTCATTTTTTGTTGCCGATGCCAATGAATCTACAAATCCATGCCATCTGCCGCCGGCTGTTGTAAATTTTGTTCCGATTCCGAGCGTTGTTTTTTTTCCGGTTTTAAATTCTTTTCCGAAAAGAAAATTTGCAGCATAACGCGTGTTAAAATCAGTATTGCGCAAGGTGTCGTCGCTTCCTTTATATTTAGCATCAAACACCGATGCCGTTGCTAAAAAGAAAAAACTTTTATTAAAGAATTTCTCCAGCGTTAATTCTAATCCATAATTCCTTGCCGTGCCTTTGTTCACCAGGGTGTCGGGGAAAAAACGGACAAATCCTGAGCCCATATTGGTCAATGAAAAGGGCGATGCATTTTTCTCAACGGGAATATGGTAGAGGTATTGATAATAACCTTCAACACGCAGTTTGGTAGTGGCGTTAAAGGAATGATCATAGCCTGCTACGGTATGCAGACTTTTTGTAAAATCCATCCCCAGATTATGCGGCGATTTGTTAGTGCCATCATTGTTGTAGAGATGATAAAAATACGTGTAGTAAGGTTGCGTTTGAGAATGAAGTCCAGTTCCGAAATGCAATGATTTTTTATTATCGATAGCATAACGAATTCCAAATCGCGGTTCCAGGGGAGAGAAACTATTGCTCACGCTAAAAAATTGTGAATGGATTCCGGCCGACATCGATAATTTTTCATTGGGTTTCCATTTCCATTGTACGTAAGCCTGACCTAAAAATCCGGTTCCCAAATAATCCCAGCGGTTATGCCAGGAAGTATCCGTAAAACTTACGGCAGAGTCTTTCATATCGAAGCGTAATACATTGGCGTTTATGCCATATTTAATAACATGATTTTTGCTGATTTTCGTGTTGAACGATATCATGTAAGTGAAGCGATTGGTTCTAAAGCGATATTGCAAAACACTAAATGTTGAATCCAGTACCCATAAATTTTGAGTGCTGTCCACGTGACGAATTACATATTCATGTTCTGCCGCATTTCGTTTGTGTGCCATGGCAAGACCGGTGCGCATAAATGTTTTTCCTCCAATGGTTTTAGTGTAGGAAACACCTGCCATTCCCATTTGTGTTCGGAAATGCTGATCGCGATCGTCTTCGCCGTAAAAATCTGATTTCGGTTTTTTCTGTTCAGAAATCATAATGTTGATTTCCGATTTTCCTCCAATGGCAAACACCGAAAAATTACCGGCCTTCTTTGTCGGGAAATTTAATTTGAATGCACCGTCCTGATACTGCGGTACAGCATCTGTTCCCAATGAAATTCCCAGTGTTTTAAACAAGCTTAATGTTGAATATCGATACACCGCCAGATAGGAAGATCCTTTCGCTTTGTTGATGGGTCCCTCTGCTGCAAGTTCAGTTCCTAAAAACCCGAATTGTCCGGAAAACTCATGCTTGTTATTATTTCCCGGCCGCATTTTTAAATCGAAAACGGCAGAGGTAGAATTTCCGTATTCAGCAGGGAATGCAGAAGTGAAAAAATCGGAATTGGATAACACTTTATTGTTTAAAATAGAGACGGGTCCGCCCGCTGATCCTGCAATGGCAAAGTGATTCGGATTAGGCAAATCGAAGCCTTCCATTTTATACAAAACACCAAGTGGAGAATTTCCTCTAACTACAATATCGTTGCGCGAATCATCTGCTCCCTGTACTCCAGCAAAATTCGAAGCCATCCGGGCAGGGTCTCCTCTAGAACCGGCATATCGTTCCGTTTCGGAAACATCAAAAGAACGAGTACTTACCAGCGACATTTCATTGTTCACTTCACCACGTTGTGATGCTACAACTTCAATTTCCGTTATAATCGTAGAAGACTCTTCCAATTCAATTTGCATTACTGTTTCTTTACCTGAGCTTAACGTAAGATCAATAACACGTTCAGAATAGCCGATAAACGAAATTACAGCCGTGTGTTTACCAACCGGAATTCCTGAGATACTAAAATTACCTTCGCCATCTGTAGAGGCACCATAGTGATGAAGGGAATCATCGGAAAAACGAACATTAGCTCCGGGTAATGGCGATTGCGTTTCTTTGTCTACCACTTTCCCTCTGAACGTCTGAGTAATCTGAGCAAGGACCGGCGAACTACAGCACAAAACAAAAAGAATAACCAGTGGATTCAGAATTTTCATTGCAATGCTTTAATGTGACCTAATATTAAAAAAAATCTGCCAGCTATAACAAAACCGCAGAATAGATTTGCGCAAGTTCAATTTGAATAGAAATCTGTCTTAATTTAGTTGCATGAAAAGATTGAGCAATATCATTTATTACCTGGCTCTGATACCGGCCATTGCCTATGGATTATTTCTTTGGTTTTCAGGAGATGCATATAAGTGGACCGCTCTGTTTTTCACCATTACATTTTTTCTTTCGCTGATTGCTTATGTAATCAATGCGGTGGACCGCTATTCGTCCTTGCTGATTTTTTTACGTCCCCAAAACCAACATTTCCATTTTGTTTCTCCATTGGGCAAGGATGCATTGCGATGGAGTAATATGACGTTTATAATGGGAATTATTTTTGCTTTTGTATTCGGACCATTCCTGTTTATTGCCTATCCCGACACTGAAAAAATTGGCGTGCTTTTATGTATTTCGGGTCTTGAAAAACTTGTGTTTTGGTTTGTATCGCGCAGTATGAAACTTTTTGCGCTGGGACTAAATAAAAATGCGCTGATTATTAATAATGGCGGATTCATTCTTATTCCCTTCGGCGGATTAAAATCGATAGAAAGCAAATACGATGAATTATTATTTCATTACGGAGAACACGAAGTGAAATCCACTTATCGTTTTTTGCCTGTAAAAGAAAACACAGAATCGTTTTTTAATGCGCTAGAATCACTCTGTGCAGAGCGAAACATTCCGGTAAGCATTAATCGTTCGAAATAACCGGCGCCGGATTTTCCGGTTCTTCCGGAGTAACAACTTCTTCTGCAACATTTTCGTCCACCTTACTTTTTTGTCCGAAAAATGTTTTTTGTTTAATGATCAACAGGATTACTCCAATTGAAATTGCAGCGTCGGCAAGATTAAAAATTGGACGGAAGAAAATGAATGGTTGTCCACCCCAAACCGGCAGCCAGTCCGGAAAGGTTCCTTCGATCAGCGGGAAGTAAAGCATGTCCACAACATGTCCGTGTAAAAACCCTGCATATCCACCATCTTCCGGCATAAATGTGGCCACCGTGTGATAGCTATCGCTAAATAATAATCCGTAGAAAAGTGAATCAATAATATTACCGAAAGCCCCTGCCCATACCATGGCGATGCTAAAAATAAGCAGTGGCCGATCTTTGCGCTGAATTAAACGGTAGATATAAATTCCCAATAAAACACAGGCAACAACCCGAAACAGGGATAAAAATAATTTTCCCCAATACGTTCCCTTTCCTCCGATTTCCATTCCGAAGGCCATTCCCTTGTTTTCGGTAAAATAAATCTGGAACCAATCGGTAATGGTAATGGAATCGCCCAGCACCATATGAGTTTTTACCCATATTTTGAGCCATTGGTCCAAAAACAAGACAAATAGAATCGTCAGAAATGCGAGAGCAGTCCGTGATTTCAAGGTGAGAACTTAAAAATTAGTTCTGCAAATTCTTAGCCTCAATAGAAAGTGTAGTGTGGGGCACCAGACGTAAACGATCTTTATTGATTAGTTTACCGGTTACACGACAAATTCCATAAGTCTTATTCTCGATGCGTACCAGGGCACTTTCAAGCGCAGAGATAAACTTTTCCTGGCGACCCGCCAACTGAGCTGTTTCTTCTCTGGATAACGTTTCAGAACCATCTTCCATCATTTTAAAGGTAGGAGAGGTATCGTCTGTACCATGATCATCATTATGGCTTAGTGAACCTTTCAGTAATTCGAGGTCACGTTTTGCTTCATCTAATTTCTTCAGAATAATTTCGCGGAACTCCTGCAATTCTGCATCGGAATAACGGGTTCTGGTGTCGACTTCTTGCGGCTTCTTTGGCTTCTCTACTACGACAGGTTTTTTGGTGTAAACAGGAATAGAAATATTGTGACCAACAGTCATAACTGATTCGCCTGTTGGGGTGACTTCAATTTTTTTCTCCACTTTAGGAACTGGCTTACGTACCGGTTCAGCCATTTTCTTTGGCTCGGCCTCAGTCTTAGCAACAGGTTTTTCAACTTTCGTTTCAACCACTTTTGCAGGAGTAGTTACCTTTTTCGCAGGAACTTCTTTTTTAACGGGAGCGGCCTCCTTTTTTGCTACAGGTTTAACAGGAGCAGGAGCAGGTTTTTTAGCCGGAACTTCTTTTTTAACCGGAGCAGGCGCTGCTTTTTTTACCGGAGCTGCTGCCTTTTTAACGGGAGCAACCGGTTTTTTCGCTGGTGCTGCTTTTTTTATAGGTGCCGCTTTTTTAGCCGGAGCTGCTTTTTTAGCAGGTGCCGCCTTTTTAGCTGGAGCTGATTTCTTTACAGGTGCCGCCTTTTTTACCGGAGCCGCTTTTTTAGCCGGTGCCGCTTTTTTAGCCGGAGCCTTTTTTGCAGGTGCCGCCTTTTTAGCCGGAGCCGCTTTTTTAGCAGGTGCTTTCTTAGCCGGAGCTGCTTTTTTAGCAGGTGCCGCCTTTTTCGCAGGAGCTGCCTTTTTAACGGGTTTCTTTGCTGCCTTAGGCGCAGGTTTCTTTTTTGCCGCCATAACTATCTGGTTTAATGGGCTTTTTCTAGTGCTATACGTGTTTTAATATGGTCATCGACCTCCACCTCAACTCCGTTACCATTCACCGAATCAACGAGTTCGAGACGGGTGGCCAATGTTTCCGAGCAAATATAACTTAAATTGTTATTGATAGCATCATTGATTGCATCGTGACGCTGAATTTCGAGCACGATTTTATCGGTAAGCTCGAGACCCTTGTCCTTACGCAGGTTTTGGATCCTGTTAACTACCTCTCTTGCAAGACCTTCCTGTTTTAATTCGTCGCTTATTGTAACATCCAGCGCCACGGTAACCGCGCCTTCTGAGGCCACTAACCAGCCCGGAATATCTTGCGATTGAATTTCAACATCTTCACGTTCCAGCAGGATGTTTTCTCCATCGTTTTCAAAGGAATAATTTCCGGAACGTTCGATGGAAGCAATTTCTTCGGCACCAAACGAAGCCACTTTTGCGGAGATGGCCTTCATGTGCTTGCCGTACTTTTTACCCAGCGTTTTAAAATTCGGTTTTATGCTTTTTACCAGCACATTGGAACTATCGTCGAGGTACTGCAGCTCTTTAACATTCACTTCCGATAAAATCAATTCTTCTACCGACTTCAGTTGTTCTCCCATTTTTGGATCGAGCACGGGGACCATAATTCTTCCCAGAGGCTGACGGACTTTGATGTCGTTCTTTTTACGAAGAGCCAACACCATGGAGCTTACCTTTTGAGCCAGCGTCATTTTTTCCTCGAGATAAATATCAATAGCCTTTTCATCTACGGTTGGAAAATCAGCCAGGTGAACAGAGTCTACTTTATGTCGACCACTCACCGCATTTAAATCCAAAAACAATCGGTCGCTGTAAAACGGCGCGATGGAAGAAGAAAGCAATGCAACAGTTTCGAGGCAGGTATACAAAGTTTGATAAGCAGCGATTTTATCCTGAGAATATTCTCCCTTCCAAAAACGTCGACGGCACAAGCGCACATACCAATTGCTTAAATGATCGAGCACAAACTCCTCAATATCGCGACCTGCTTTGGTTGGTTCGTATTCATTTAAACTGTTATCTACCGATTTGATCAACGAGTTTAATCGCGATAAAATCCAGCGATCAATTTCCGGACGTTCACTTAGAGGAATTTCTTTTTCCGCAAAAGCAAATCCGTCAACATTCGCGTACAAAGCAAAAAATGCATAGGTATTATGAAGGGCACGGAAATATTTTCGTTGTGTTTCTGTGATTCCTTCCAGGTCGAATTTCAAATTTTCCCATGGAGCAGCATTGGTAATCATATACCAACGTGTAGCATCCGGACCGTATTTTTTCAAGGTATCAAAAGGATCGACCGCATTCCCTAAACGCTTCGACATTTTTTGTCCGTTTTTATCCAGAACGAGTCCGTTTGATACAACATTTTTATAAGCTACTGAATCGAAACAAAGAGTAGCAATAGCATGAAGGGTATAAAACCAACCACGGGTTTGGTCGACACCTTCCGCAATGAAATCGGCCGGATAATATTTCTTATTATCGATAAGCTCCTTGTTTTCGAAAGGGTAATGCAATTGCGCATAAGGCATAGCTCCTGAATCGAACCACACATCAATGAGGTCGCTTTCGCGTTTCATGGCTTGTCCCTTTGAAGAAACAAGAATAATATCATCGGCATACGGGCGATGCAAATCGAAGGAATGATAATTTTCTTCCGACATATTTCCGGGGACAAAATCTGCGAAAGGATTCGTTTTCATCCATCCTTTTGCCACAGCCTGATCTACCTCTGCTTTTAATTCTTCTACCGAAGAAATGCATTTTTCTTCTCCATCTTCACTTCTCCAGATTGGGAGAGGAATTCCCCAGTAACGCGAACGGGAAAGATTCCAGTCGTTAAGATTATTTAACCACTCACCGAATCTTCCGGTTCCTGTATGTTCCGGTTTCCAGTTGATGGTTTTATTGAGTGCAATCATTCTATCCTTTACCGCTGTGGCTCTCACAAACCAGGAATCGAGCGGATAATAAAGCACCGGCTTATCGGTTCTCCAGCAATGCGGATAATTGTGTTCGTACTTTTCCTTTTTAAATAATTTTCCTTCGTTCTGTAATTTCAAGATCAATCGTTCATCAACACTCAGGTAACTGAGTTTGGAAGTATCGGCAATAATTCCCTTGAGCAATTCTTTTTGCTTCGCCAGTTCTTCCGCTTTTTCTTTTTCGTTGAGATAATCTTCTTTTACAAATTCACCGGCAAATCCGAATTGATCATCCTGCATCTCCGGTCTGAATTTTCCGCGCAGATCTACCAATGGAACGGCTTTCCCTTGCTCATTCATCACCAGCATGGGAGGAACACCCGCTTCACGCGCTACACGCATATCGTCGGCACCGAACGTTGGCGCTATATGTACGATTCCGGTACCATCAGAAGTAGTAACAAAATCTCCGGCTATTACACGAAATGCCTGATCCGGATTTTCGCATGGCAAAGCATAAGGCAATAACTGATGATAGTGAATTCCGACTAAATCAGAACCTTTACATTTTCCAAGTACCTTGTAAGGAATTAATTTATCTCCCGGTTTATACTCCGATAAGGCGATTTCCTTTGCCTTTTCATTGAAATGTTTACTCAGTAAATCGGCTGCCAAAACAACACGAACAGGTTGATGCGAATATTGATTGAAACTCTCCACCAAAACATACTCAATATCTTTCCCAACAGCTAATGCAGTATTGGAAGATAAGGTCCATGGTGTTGTGGTCCATGCTAAAATAGAAGCCTCTTCTTTTTGTTCAGATTGAAATGCGCTGAATAATTTTGCAAGTGAATCACTTTTCACTGAAAACATCACCACCGCTGTATTGTCTTTCACATTACGATAGCAGCCGGGCTGATTTAACTCATGTGAGGATAATCCAGTACCAGCAGCCGGCGAATAGGGTTGAATGGTGTATCCTTTGTAAAGCAATCCTTTTTTGTACAAATCGCCCAATAACCACCAAACGCTTTCAATGTATTTGTTTTCGTAAGTAACATAGGGATGATCCATGTCCACCCAATAACCCATTTTGGATGTAAGGTCGTTCCACACATCGGTATATTTCATCACTGCTTTACGGCAAGCGCTGTTGTATTCTTCGATGGTGATTTTTTTTCCGATATCTTCTTTGGTGATTCCTAATTCCTTCTCCACTCCCAATTCAATCGGGAGTCCGTGCGTATCCCAACCGGCTTTGCGTTTTACCTGATATCCTTTTAGGGTTTTATAGCGACAAAAAATATCCTTAATGGTTCTGGCCATCACATGGTGAATTCCGGGCATACCGTTGGCAGAAGGGGGACCTTCATAAAACACATAAGGAGTTTTTCCTTCACGTGTGCTTACGGAACGCTCAAACACCTTGTTCTTTTCCCAATAAGCGAGAATTTCTTCTGCTACGGAAGGAAGATTTAAGGTTTCATAACTACGGTAATTCGCTGACATCGCCTTGAATTTTAAGGCGCAAAGCTAAGGAAAATAAGCCATAAAAACGGCTTTTTCTATTGACCAATTAGGCTTTTACAAAGCGATTCAGCCACAGGTAAAATGCGGGGTCTACAAAAACATATTTACCATTTCGCTTTTCGATAATTTCCTTTTTTACCAGACTATCAATTACACGGATAACCGCTGCAGAAGAACTGAGGCGGTACTTATCGATTACCGGACGGGTGGTGAATCCATCTTCTACCCCATCCAGCAGGAGGCGAATAAAATTAGCCTGCAATACACTGAGGTTTTCATATTCCTTCTGGAATGGAATCAGGTTCCGTTCGATCAATTCATCCACGCAACGCAACACGAGCGGATCGTCCACTTTACCTTCGGAACTGGTATAAACCAAATGGGCCAATTGCTGGGTATAATAGGGGTGACAATTCATGGCCTGACAAATCTTTTCTGCGAACTGCAAAGCACATGTTTTTCCGTTTTCTGCAAAACGATTCATAATAAATGGGGCCAACTCATCCTGTGCAATCCGGTCGAGCATAATTAAATCGCCAAACTGATACAGTGGCATTACCGGATTGGTAAGTGCATCATAGAGAAAAGATGTCTTGGTTCCACAAATGCAATACACCGTTTTATCCTGCCCTTCGATGTATGTTTTTAATTTTTTCTGGAATGAAAGATTGTTTTCGAAACGCTCGATGTTTTGAAAATTATCGATACAAACAATGAGAATAAAATTCTTTTTGCGCGCAATTTCATTTCCCAGATTCAAGGCATCATCGGAGATGTCCTCATCGTTCATTACCGCCAGATTATAATCGCGGGATTGCGTTAAACTCAATGCCAGTTTAGAAGAGGATTTAGCCATAAACTGACGGGAAAACTCGATGGCTTCTTCCATGTTTCCGGCACATGCTTTTATTACCTCAGCGGCAAAATAGCTATAGAAACCTTCTTCATCCTGCACACGAAATGCATCGATGTAACAAAAGCGGTAATAGGAAAGTCCGGAATACTCAGCAGTTATTTTCCGAATGAGCGAGGTTTTTCCTATACGACGGGGACCCATCACCACGGTGTGGATTTTATTTCTGAGATTGCCCGAAATACGTTGCAATTCATTCTTACGATTAGCAAAGGAAGATCCCTCTGCAAGGCGACCGAAAATAAAAGGTGATGCCATAGCATTCAGTTTTTTGGTTCGGAGGGATCCGGTCCTTCTCTTCTGTTTCGCCTCGTTCCGTTTTGTAAACAAATCCGGACACCCTTGTTAACAAATATAAGAACCGAATCCTTAGTAACAAAATTGTTCGCAAGGAAATTTAGGCCTTTCAGAAGATTTTAACAGCCTGTTGAAAATGAGTCGACTAAACCGTTTTTTATGGGGGAAATCCTCAAAACCGATCAAAATACCGCTTCAGGAGATTCCTTTTCTGAAGAAAAACAAAATGATAACTTGCATAAAAAATGAAGTATGGAATACATTGGTATTGTATTGTTGGTGGTGGTAATGGTGGTGATAGCCTGGGTGATTTTAGGATCGGGGAACAAGAAGGAAAAAGCGGCTCCCGCTGAAAAGAAAAAAGAAAACGTATATGAAGATCTTCGTGGATTAGCGTTTAAAACCACGCATCATCAACTGGGCATTGAACTTCCTTTTGATGTAAAAACCCCTTATGGAATAGTGATGGATTGGTACATAGGAAATGGAGTGGCAACGCTAACCTGTTTTTCTTCGGGCGATACTTCACTTTATTTTTCCGGTGGTGCTGCCATCTTAGGCGGTATCGGAATTACGGGGATTCGGGATATGGCCAAAACCTATGTTTCGCAGGCCGTTGAAATTTTGCCTTTGACTTCGAAAACAGAAGAATTCCCCTTACCGGAACCTCAAACGGTGCGATTTTATATTCTTACCAATCAGGGTGTTTATGTTGGGACCGAAAGCATGGCCCAATTTCAAACGGGTCAATCCAAATGGTTCCCCTTGTTTATTTCTGCCAACAACATCATGAGCGAAATGCGCAAGGCCGATGAAGCACGCCTGGCGGCTAAATAATTCTTTGCAGGAAAACGATCGTTTCGTCGTCTGATTTTAATCTCCCGACTAATTCCCAAAGGAAGTCATAAGAATGGGGTTAAATTTAGAATGAAATGCGAAAATTGCTTTTGATACTTGCTGCAACATTGTTTCTGCTTTCGTTTGTACCCTCTAAGCGAATTTCACTTTCACTTTCGATTATACATACCTACCAAGGTAAAATTGTAAAACCGGGCGACACCTTATTTTTTCATAATGGGGCTCCTGTTAAATTAAATGTGTTGAAATACTACATTTCTGATGTTTCTTTTTCAAAAAAAAATGGCGGAAAATATGCTGACTACAACAAAACACATTTAATCGATTTCTCGAGCGACACAACAAATATCGTTTTTGGTGGTTCCGGAAATGCAGACGTAGATACCCTGGCATTTTATTTGGGAATTGACAGCAGCTTGAGTTGTTCCGGTGTACATGAAGGTGATCTTGATCCGGTAAAAGGAATGTACTGGACCTGGCAAAGTGGTTACATCAATTTAAAACTAGAAGGCATTCACCCATTATCACCAACACGGGATCATGGCTTTCAATTTCATTTGGGCGGATACCGAAATCCATTTTCTGCGATTCAACGCGTGGCTCTGCCTGTAAACGAAAAACACATTCTACTCGAAGTTAAGCTTGAACATTTTCTGAATGCTATTTCGGTTGATTCATTACACACGGTGATGTCGCCCGGCGAGAATGCGGTAAAACTATCGAAGCAAGCAATAACCATGTTTAGGGCGCATGATTTATAAATCCAAAATAATTGCTGCATTATTTGTTATCACCGTGGTGATGACCGCTGCAGTTTTGGGGCCCGACAAAAAATTCATTTCCATTTCCTATCCAGAAAGCTGGCCAAAACCGGTGTATGATTTTTCGAAATCTCCTTTGGAAAATGCAAAAGTGGAGTTGGGTCGTCATTTATTTTACGATCCGATTCTTTCGCTGGACAGTAGTATTTCCTGTTCGAGTTGTCATTTGTCCTTTACCGCATTTACCCATGTAGATCATGCGCTGAGTCATGGTATAGGCGACAGTATTGGAACGCGTAATTCGCCCGTGATTTTTAATCTGGCATGGAGTAAAGAATTGATGTGGGACGGTGCCGTAAATCATATCGATGTTCAGGCGCTCGCTCCCATTAATCACCCTTTGGAAATGGGTGAAAGCACTGAACATGTTTTAATGAAATTAAACCGAAATGATTTTTACAAACAACGTTTTAAAGCCATTTACAAAAGCTCAGTAATCGGAAGTAAGGAATTGCTTTCTGCACTTGCACAATTTCAATTGAGTCTGGTTTCCTGCGGATCGAAATACGACCGATATATGGCGGGTGATAAAAAAGCTGAATTCTCGGAACAGGAAAAACGTGGATTAATACTTTTCCGAAAACACTGCAGCAGTTGTCACCCCGAACCGCTCTTCACCACCGGTGAATTTGCCAATAACGGACTAGCCATGGACACGGTGCTAAAGGATATTGGACGAATGCGTATTACGTTGCAGAAAACAGATTCCCTCAAATTTAAAATCCCGACACTGCGCAATATTGAATTTTCATTCCCCTATATGCATGATGGTCGTTTTAAATCGTTAAATGAAGTTTTAAACCATTACCGCAAAGGCATACATGAAAGCAGCACCCTTGCTCCGGAATTAAGAGGTGGAGTATCCATTAGTCCCGAAGAAAAAACCGATATCGTGGCCTTTTTGCTAACGCTCAGCGACCGAAGCTTTTTACTAGACCCCAAACATGCATTTCCAAAAAATTAATATCCCGGCGCAGGATTATAAAAATAAGATCGTCATATACCCACCAAAACAGAAATTGGACCTATGATAAAGAAAACAATTTTAAGCATGGCTGCCCTTTGTAGCCTCTCTGCTCTTCAGGCACAAACCAATCCTGCCATTTTAAATTGGTTGCAAAATACCAGTGTAACAGCCAGACATTATGTGTCCGGCAATTCCACTCCGATTAATGATGCAACCATTGTGAATGTGCAGCAGGTGGAATATTCGGCAAACTATGTTTACATCCATACCAGCGGAGTACCTGCCTATGTAACCGGTCCGTTTTTAGATGGAAATCCTTCCGTAGCAACCGACCAAAGCGTAATTTTTAAATTTCCGCTGAACCCAACTCAAAACACAGGTACTCCAACCTCAACTACCATGGGGAATATTGGCGTGTTTATTAATGGCGTGGCTTTATTTGATTACCGCGATGGAGTGGCATGGAATACGGCTACCAATGCTTATTGCGGCGGACCCGGAAATCCTCCTTGCAGTGGTCAAACCTATTGGAACCGCGATGCTGTAGTTGCAGAAAAACCGGGATTCGATTGTTCCAAAGGACATCCGGCAATGGGGAATTATCACCATCATCAAAATCCTTCTGCCTACAAATTGGATTTGAATGTGATTTCTACCATTTGTAATCTCTATGATGCGGATGGCTTATACACGATTGATTCAACTCAACATTCACCTTTAATCGGATTTGCTTATGACGGCTTTCCGATTTACGGAGCATACGGTTATAAAAATGCGGATGGAAGTGGTGGAATTGTTCGAATTAAATCGGGCTATCAACTCCGATCCATTACCGATAGAACGGTATGGGCCGATGGCACCAATGTTCCCGACGGACCTGTTGTAAACACGACTTATCCATTAGGAACATTTAAGGAGGATTACGAATTTATCAGTCACCCCGGTCAAGAAGATTATCTCGATGAGCACAATGGTCGCTTTTGTGTTACACCGGAATATCCTGCAGGAATTTATTGCTATTTCGCGACCGTAGATGCCAATTGGAATTCTGCTTTTCCTTATGCGGTTGGTCCAACATTTTACGGTGTATATGCTGCATCTACCGTAACCAATATCAGTGAATCCACAACGGTTTATACTCCATCTGCCAATGCTATTTCTGAAGAAGAAATTTCGATGATGCAGATGAACATTTATCCGAATCCCGCCAGCGATTTAATTGCCGTGCAGGTAAACGGACTGGTAAAAGAAAATATGGAGATTTCATTGTTTGATATGTCGGGCCGACTCATTGAAACCAAAACGTTATTTCAGGGAAGCACCATTATCTATTTTGATGCAAAAACACTTTACAGTGGTCAATACATTGTTCGTTTAAATCACAACAATGGAAGTGTTACCGGAAAAGTTATTATTATGAAAGATTAATCAACTAAATTCTTAGTTGTGAAAGGTCCTCTGTTGTGGGGACCTTTTTTATTTAATGATAGAAACGTGTCCCTTGTAATTGTATTCTTTACCCGGATTATCAACATAAACCATCAGCACCCACACGTAAGTATCGATGGGGCATCGCACGCCTTTGTAGGTTCCGTCCCAGGCCACACCCGGTGTAAAACTTTCGAATAACAAGGCCCCCCAGCGATCGAAAATCATAAAATGATACTCGTCTGTTTGTCCCGAAACAATGGGCATAAAATAGTTATTGTAGGAATCGCCATTGGGTGTAAAGGCATTGGGGACATATATAGCGATATCCGGAATTATTTCAATTTCTGCGCAAACGGAATCAGCACACCCCAAATCATTGTATGCCGCCAGGCAAATCTGGTATGGTTCTTCCGATTGAATATCGAACACCAGGTTTTCGTTTTCCTGATTTGAAAAAAACGATGAATTGAGATACCAGAAATAACTTGTGGCATTTGAACTGCTGTTTTGCAATTCAACCTGATTATTAAATGTTGAAACGGAATAAGTGGAAGGAACAAAAGAAGCCGTTGGATTGGGAACAGCACAAATCATTTGTGGAACAGTTACTGACGTGGAGCAACCATCTGTAGTGGTTAATGCATAACTAATATCGTAACAACCCGTTTGTGAAAACGTAAATGTACTATTCATGCAATCATCCGTTGAACCGGCATTTCCAAAGGTCCACACACAATTGTTTCCCGCCATTCCGCTGGTTTCAGAAAATGCAACTGTTAGCGGAACGCAACCTGTAATAACATCTGAAACAATGGTTGGCACTGCTACATTGAATAGTTGAATGTTTACTGTATCATTTACTGTTGCACAAAGATCTTGTACAGAAAAAACAATGCTGGAATTTGCCGATGGAATAAAACTCAAGCTTGTATTATTCCCCAATGAAATTCCTGACTCCATCCAATTCATAATGTATGGCGCACCACTACCGGAAAGGATGCTGGCGTTTAATTGAACTAAACTTCCGGGACAAACAGTGGTATCTGCACTTAGTTGAATTTGTAAACTATCGTAAACCTGCACTATGGAGCAGATTTGTAGTGCAGGACAATTGTTTGCATCGGTCACCGAAACACAAGAAGTAGAATCACTAATAACTGTAATTGTATTTTGCGCTGATGTGTTTCCATTGTCCCAGGCATAAACATAAGGAGCCGTTCCTCCGCTGGCAATAACATCTAAGTTAATGACTGTACCAGGACAAACAGTTTGATTAGGACTTATGGTAGCACTTAATGCTGCAGGTTCTGAAATGATTACACTACTCGTTGCGCTACATCCTCCAGCGTCTGAAACAATTACTGAATAAGTTCCGGCAGGCAAGGTTGAAAGATCTTCCTGCGCAGAAGAAAATGACGGCCCTGTCCATGCAATTACAAAAGGTGCAATTCCATTAACCGTTAAATCAATACTTCCATTGTTCCCTCCGTTGCAACTTACATCCGTAAACACGTGCGATAAGGTGGGAGCTCCGGGTTGAATGAGTGTGATCATTCCCGATGCAGAGCAACCATTGTCATCAGCAACTACCACTGTATAATCACCCGGTGAAAGATTGCTTAAGCTTTGCGTGGATGGTAAAACATTAAATGCATTATCGAACCAGATATATGAATACGCAGTGGCGATGGTTCCTCCGGCGGGATTAGCCTGCACTGTTCCATTGTTGTTTCCGCAGGTAGGATCCGTTCCTGTTACACTTACCGTTATTGCAGTCGGTTCTGTGATGGTGGCACTGGCGCTTGTTGTGCACCCTCCGTTATCGCTTACCGTTACAGAATAGTTCCCTGCACAAAGTGAATTGAGATTGGATGATGAAGCTCCATTGCTCCAGGAATAAGAATAAGGTGTTTGTCCGCCGGTAATCACCAATGAAATTGTTCCATCGCATAATCCGTTACAGGAAATATTGCTGCTATTAACGGATGTTATGCTTGGTGCTGTGGCTGCAGTGAGTGTAAAATTCTGATTCACGCTGCATCCGGAAACATCGGTAACGGAAACAGAATAATTTCCTGCTACCATCGAAGTTGCATTATTCGTGCCTTGTCCTGCACCGGGTGATGGTGACCAATGAATGGTATAGGGTCCGATTCCTCCCGTTGGATTTACACTTGCAGTTCCGTTATTTCCGGCACAACCTGGATTGGTGGTAGTTAAATTCGGATTAATCACTGTTGGTGAAACGATGTTTACCGTTGCCGTATCCACACATCCGATTCCGGAAGTGATGATACAATGATAGGTCCCCGGACATAAATTCGTTGCCATGGATGTGTTTTGTCCGATAGAAACAAAGGCAGAATTGAACCATTGATAAGAATATCCACCCATTGATCCGCTTGCATTGGCACTGGCGGTACCGTCGCACTGACATGAAGCATTAATGGCCACGGCATTTACTACCAATGGAGGAATGGGTAAACAATTATTGTTGAACTGACCGATATAAGCCGCATTAGCCGCATTATTGGGTGCTCCGGGTGTTTGTTCGTTGAGTCCGCAAGTCGATGGATCCGCACAGCCTTCACTCCAGTTGGCTTGTGAATAAGGATCACCATCGTTGAAATACCAAACATTATCCGAGCCCGATCCACCCGAATTAAAATAAATCATCGGATTGGCATTAGCGCCTGCATAACACAAGGAGAAAACTTCGCAGCCCGACAAATCCACCAGACGTGCACAGTCGCCGGAGTTAGCCAGCAGTGTAGTGCTCCAATCGCCACCGTTCACCCATCCAGCGGCAGGATACGAACACGCCACCGCACCGGGAGTTGTTAAGTTGCGATCGAAAAAAGGACTTACCACCGGCGCCACAATTACACAGTTTCCATCATTGAGCGAAACATCCACAGCTGGCATAGAAGTATTGGGATCGGAATTGTTATAAATAACAATGATGGTACCTACAGGTACGCAGGACCACAATGGATCCTGGGCAAAACGAATAGCACCCGCAGCTACACCCGTTGCACCATGGTAACCACTATTGTCGTCGAAAATCCAACCGCGAATGTCCACACAAGGAGGCGTGCTTGAATTGCAATCGTAAACTACCGCTGTATCGATAACTACAAACTCAACATACTCCATGTTTCCGGTAGGACCATTGGAAACTTCATTGATGATAAGTGTTTGCGCATGCAAAGCCGAGTAAGTACTCAGCCAAAGGAGAAAAACGATATTTAGAGCAGTACGCATTTTTACAATGCTTCCTGCGGTTTCGGACCATTCGAAAAAATCGAATTCCTATAGGGTGTTCACAAGGGCGATGTAAAATTAGGGCTTTACGACTAAAAACGGTTTAAATCGGCGTTAAATTTTGGAAACCCTTATTCAGTAAGGCATTATCAAAACTTAAGATTTAAGCGAATTTGTTTAATCTTTCGTTAAAATGAACTCCACTCGTCGGTTTTTTGCCCTGCCATCGGGGCTGGCGTTATCGGCTATGGGATGAGAGTTGCCGAGTCCCAAATGGGTAATACGCTGCGGTTGGATTCCTTTGGAAACAAGGTAATCTGCCACCGATTTGGCTCTTGCGGCGGATAATTCCTGATTGACCTGAGCATCACCCTGTGCATCGGTATGCCCCACAATTTTTATTTTCCATTTGGGATTTTCCTTTAATACCGCAACAAGCCGGTCTAATTCCGTAAAGGAAACCGATTGAATTATGGCTTTACCGGATTCGAACCTCAACTCTTCGAAAACAATGGGTTTTTCCTCTTTCAAGGGTAAATTTTCCGGCTTTTTTTCCGGTTCTTTTTGATTTAATTCTTCCTTTTTCGAAGATGTGAAGGCCGCATATTTATCTTCCTTTTTTTCCACATGAAGGCGGGCGGAGTCAAAAGGACAAGGCTTATCGCTCACGTAAACTTCATCTACATAAAAATAAGCCGCTTCTCCCGGAACCATATTTTTATACTTGGGAGCAATCTTAATTTTTTTTCTTCTGGAAGGATCGAGTTTGTAATTTCCGAAAGGACCAATGGTAATCCATATTTCTCCCCCTTTGGCTTTATACGATGAATGAAACAAATGCCAATTAATCGTATCGGTACTCATCGGCTCTTCATTTTGAACGCCGCTCACATCGGTAAATCGTCGGTCGTTATTTTTTTTCGGCCGGAAATCGGTGAGTGCGATTCCAACCGGTACTGCGTTGTACATGCTATGATCAGCGAGGGAATACCAGAATGAAATATGATACACCTGATCTTTCTTGAGTGGCTCCAATAATTCGGTTTGAATATATTCGCCGTAAAGCGTATCATCTACTGTAAAGGCAAACATTCCCGCATAGCAATTTCCCTCGTGGGCAGCTTGCAATCCCATTCCGTTTTGAGGCACCGTTACCGGTGAGTTGCGGTTATTTTTACAAGCACAAAATAAATCCGGAGTAGCTTTAGTCGGATTCCTCCAACCGGTAGCATTGGTGAGTTCTCCGTTGGACTGCGGACAATTTTCTTTCTCTTCAAAGCCACCATTCGGCACCAAATTCTGAGAGCGGGCACCGGGTGATAAAAAAAGAAAAAAGGCAAAAAAGCAGATGAGCGTCTTCATATAGTGAATTGCTAATGCAATAATAATGCAGGATTATACATTTCCCATCCGTAACTGTGCGTATTGTGACCAAAAAAAATGAAGTAGATTTACCTAAAATTCAACTTTGGAATCCGCCCCGTTTTTCGACCCGAAAGTCCTGCCCGAATTGGTTAAGGCCAAAATGCCCTATGGAAAATATGAGGGTCGGTTTTTATATCAGCTACCGGTAAGTTATTTGGAATGGTTCGGAAGAAAAGGATTTCCAAAGGGAAAACTGGGACAACAACTTGAGTTGATGTTGTTGATTAAATCAAACGGAATTGAAGAAGTGCTTCGTCCCTTCATTGGGAAGGCCTAAGCAACAGGCGCTCTCCCTCCGAATGCAGCAAATACCTCACTAAAATAATTTAATAGTTCGATGGCCAAAAGTAGTTTTTGATCCGATGCTTCGGTGTTTTTAAACTACTTCCATTTTATCTTCTTCAACTCTTATTAATAAGCTACCCGGTCCATGAAATATTTCAATAATAAAATCTGTATTGAAAAATTATATTATAATAAAAACGGGCTTACTCTGTGTGCGTAAATCTTTGTTGATTGAAGAATTTCTATATTCGCCTAAGCCAGCACTTCATGCCCACCGAAAAACTTAAAATAGGATTAATTACTCCACCGTTTACGCAGATTAACACTCCGTATCCGGCGAGTGCTTATTTAAAAGGTTTTTTAAACACCTTAGAAATCCCGTCAGCACAACTGGATCTGGGCTTGAATGTAATTCTGAATCTATTCTCAAAAAAAGGACTTCAGTCGCTATTTGCACAGGTTGATACGGGTAAGGATTGGTCGGAACATGCTCAATTTGTACTTGCCCACCAACAGGAATATATCAATACCATTTCGGAAGTGGTTTTATTCCTGCAAGGGAAAAGAGATTCACTTGCACGACGAATTTCCAATGGAAATTTTTTACCACAGCCGCCTTCCCAACGTACACACCAAGAGGAACTGGAGTGGGCATTTGGTATAATGGGAAATCGCGATAAGGCTCGCCACTTATGTACGCTGTACCTCGAAGATTTAAGTCGCTTTATCGTAGAAACTACAGATGCCGATTTTGGTTTTTCCCGTTATGCGGAACAGATTGGTCGTTACGCGCGTGAATTTGATGAACTGGATCTGGCATTGAAACAACCCATTGGATTTACTCAACAAATCATTTTGGATGAACTGGAGGATTTTATTCAAAAAGAAAAACCTCACTTAATTGCATTTTCCATTCCTTTTCCGGGCAATTTATTCAGCGGATTTTTATGTGCTGCCTATATCAAAGAAAAACATCCCGAAATTAAAACTGCATTGGGCGGTGGTTTTGTAAATACAGAATTAAGATCACTGAGCGAACCGCGTGTATTTAATTATTTCGATGCGGTGTGTCTCGATGATGGAGAAGCGCCCTTGTTATCGGTGTATGAATGGATTTCCGGTCGCAGTACTTCAGATCATTTGCGGCGAACATTTATTCGTGTCAATAACCAGGTGAACTATATTCATTCCGATTTTTATTCAGATTACAAACAAAAAGAAGTGGGCACTCCCGATTATTCCGGATTACGAACGGATGAATATTTATCGGTGATTGAAGTGACTAATCCCATGCACAGTTTATGGAATGATGGACGCTGGAATAAACTCACCCTGGCGCATGGTTGTTATTGGGGAAAATGCACTTTTTGTGATACGAGTCTGGATTACATCCGCGTTTATGAATTCACAACAGCAAAAATGATTGTGGACCGCATGGAGGAATTGATTCATGCAACGGGCGAAACCGGATTTCATTTTGTAGATGAGGCCGCTCCACCGGCACTGATGAAGGAATTGGCACTGGAAATTATCAGGAGAAAGTTGGTGGTAAGCTGGTGGACCAATATCCGGTTCGAAAAAAGTTTTCATTCCGACTTATGTCGCTTACTGGCTGCATCTGGTTGTATTGCTGTTTCGGGTGGACTTGAAGTCGCTTCGGATCGTTTGTTGCAATTAATCGACAAAGGCGTAAGTGTTGAACAGGTAAGTCAGGTCTGCGCTAATTTTACGGATGCCGGAATCATGGTACATGCCTATTTGATGTACGGCTATCCCACGCAAACGGCACAAGAAACGATAGATTCCCTGGAAGTGGTTCGTCAACTTTTTGAAAACGGATTAATTCAATCGGGATTTTGGCATCGTTTTGCATTAACCGTTCATAGTCCCGTTGCACAACAACCCGACAAATTCGGCATTCGTATTCTTCCGGATCAGCATGGTCGCTTTGCCAATAATGATCTCGACTACGAAGAAACTTCCGGCTGCGATCACGCTTTATTTTCGGAAGGATTAAAAACGTCGCTTTATAATTATTTACACGGAAAAGGATTTGAACTTCCATTGTCGAAATGGTTCAACCACAAAACACCCAAAACCTCTCTTCCCAAAAATCTAATTGAAAATTATTTATCTAATATCCCCTTCCGTGAAATAAAGGATGAACAACAAATGATCTGGACAGGTCACTATCACTTAGGTGAATCCAAAATCCGCAAAGGGAAAAAATACAGCAGCTGGGAATTATTCGGTTCAAACGAAAACGTGCATCTGGAATTAGAGGAAGCAACTTCTCAATTCCTTAATACATGGCTACATAATAAGGTGATCTGTGGCTCGGTTAAAACCTTTAAAAAATCATTTGAAGAAAATACCGGTCAAAACCCCTCTTTGTTTTTACACAGCGAAACCATGGACGTATTTCGATCAGCGGGTTTACTTCTTGTATAAGAAATTGGGGTGCTTTTCATGAATTACATTCAGCAACAGCAACGCCATCACAACGAATAAACTTATCCTTCAGAAATAACATTTTATTTCCATAAGAAAGCCTGGTCCATTGGATCAGGCTTTTTTTTTGTTTTTGTGCTTGAAATGAACGGAACTGCTATTTTTGCATCATGATTGCACCAATTTCAGGAGAAGAAAAACAAAAGCGCTACGACCGGGCCTATTTGCGCATGGCCATGGAGTGGGGTAAATTATCACATTGTGACCGAAAGAAAGTGGGGGCTTTAATTGTGCGCGACAACATGATTATTTCCGACGGATACAACGGTACTCCTTCCGGATTTCCGAATCAATGCGAGGATGAAGAGGGAAACACCAATTGGTATGTGTTACACGCCGAAGCCAATGCCATCCTCAAAGTTGCTCGTTCTACCCAAAGTGCATTAGGCGCTACGCTTTACCTTACGCTTTCTCCGTGCAGAGAATGCAGTAAGCTGGTTTTGCAATCCGGTATTTCCAGAGTGGTTTATATCAATCCCTATAAAGACCAAAGCGGCGTTGAGTTTTTAAAGAGTTCCGGGATTGAATTGGTCCACTTCCCAGAGCAGGACCTTTAAAATCTTGCATTTGCCCTTCAACATTTTTATTCCTGCACCGTTTTATTTATTCCTAATTTAGCATTCGGTTATGCAAGATCTTGATCCAAAAGAAATACCTCAACGTTACAGGGCCTATAGCCGTTTAACGTTATTTTACCCCATTCTTTTGGCGCTTGCATTAGCAGCAGGTATTTACCTGGGCGGAAGAATGAATACCGTTACTCCGGGTTCACAAAAAGAAACCGTTTCCAAATTAAATAGTCTGCTTAATCTCATTGAAGAGCATTATGTGGACAAGGTAGACCGCTCTAAATTAACCGAGGACGCCATTCGCGAAATTTTGGATGGACTTGATCCGCACAGTGCCTATATGAGTCCGGAAGATGCCAAACAAGCGCGTGAGGAGTTATCCGGAAAATTTGGTGGTGTAGGTATTCAGTTTTTGGTTTACAAGGACACCCTCACTGTTACACATGTTATTCCCAATGGGCCATCCGAAACTGCCGGCATTCAGGCTTTCGACCGGATTATTGAGGTCGACGGAAAATCGATGGCGCGAAAAAACATTACTACAGAAGATGTTTTTGATCGCCTCAGGGGTGATATAGGCACCGAAGTGAAACTTAAAATTATGCGTCCGGGTCAACGCAAACCGCTCGCTTTTACCATCACCCGTGATGCCATTCCGGTTTCTACAGTGGAAGCCTCCATTATGCTCGATGCGCAAACCGGATATATCCGCCTTTCACAATTTGGTGCACAAACCTATTCCGATTTCCTTGGTGCGGTTCACAAACTTCAAAAGCGTGGTATGAGCAAACTGATTCTCGACCTTCGCGATAATGGAGGAGGCTATCTGGATGAGGCCAATAAGATAGCTGACGAGTTTTTGGAATCCGGTAAATTGATCGTTTATACCGAGGGAGAACATAGTCCGCGACAAACTTATAAATCGACTCAAAAAGGCCGACTCAAAGACACACCGGTAGCAATTTTGGTGAATCACAATACGGCCTCGGCTTCTGAAATTGTTTCGGGCGCGATACAGGATAATGACAGAGGTACCATTATTGGTCGACGTTCCTTTGGTAAAGGACTTGTACAACAAGAAATGAAACCATTTAACGATGGCTCTTCCGTTCGTTTAACCATCGCCCGTTATTATACGCCAACCGGACGTTGTATTCAAAAACCATATGGACAAGGAATCGATTATGAAATGGAGCAGGTGGAACGTTTTGAGCACAATGAATTTTTCGTTCCGGATAGTTCTATTTTTGTTGACTCCTTAAAATTTAAAACGCCAAAAGGAAAAATCGTTTATGGCGGAGGCGGAATTATGCCTGATGTTTTTGTGCCTATCGACACGAGTGGAAGAAGCGAATATTATACCGAACTTTTATATTCGAGAGTGTACTCGGAATTTGCTTTCGACTTCGTAGAGCGCCATAAACCGCAACTGAACCGTTATGCAAATGCCGATGCTTTTGTAAAATCGTTTACCGTAGAAGATGCCGATTTAAATTTGCTTTACGCCTTGGCAGAACGCCAGGGAATAAAATTTAGAACCGCCGAAGCAAATCATTCCAAAGGCTTGATAATTCAGCAGTTAAAAGCAGAAATTGCGCGCTTAATTTGGAATGCCGATGGTTATTATTCGGTAATTATGCAAAGGGATGCGGATGTTCGCAAAGCCCTGGAAGTGCTCAAATAATTTTTTTTTTGCCCTCTTTTTGCCGGTTTAATTTTTTTCTATATTTGAGTATAGCGCCGGTACAGTCCGGACAACAAAACTAAGTCAGATACTCAATTCCTCTAACTTTCTTCTCAGTCAATTCTGACTACGCTCCAACGCAATCTTTAACACAATTCATAACATGAACACTAGTCACACCGGAACTGTAAAGTTCTTTAATTCAGAAAAAGGCTTCGGCTTTATTCGTCACGATGACAATGCAACTGAAACATTCGTGCACAAGACCGGCCTGAAACATGACGTTCAACAAAATGATCGCGTACGTTTCGACCTTGAACAAGGTAGAAAAGGTATGATTGCAGTTAATGTTGAAAAGATCTGATCGTAATTTGACCCTTCAAAAAGCCGTCTCCATTCGGGCCGGCTTTTTTCATTTATAATCTTCCACTTCGGCAGACCATTGTACAGCGCCATCCGAGTGAATGACCTTTACCCGATAAACATATTTTTCACCGGGGTGAAGATCACGATCAATAAAATCGATTTTCGACGTTTTAACTATTTTACAAATCTGCCAGTTCGGTTCTGCAGCTCTTCGCTTATACAAAACCAATTCCCGCGCATTCTGATCGCCCGATTCAATTGAAACAAGCGTTGAGCCCGCCCGCTTTTGAACATGAATAAAAACCGGGAATACAGCAGGACGAGCAGGAGCAACAAACAGGGTGTCGGATACACTTTTTCTACCGGAATTATTTTTACTCATCAACACCAATCGAGTACTCGATTTACCGGTAAAAAGACTTTGTGGAAGACTTAATGATTCTGAATAAACATCCAGAATTTTTGGTCCTGCTTCATTGATTAAAAACAAATAATTCCTTGCAGACCAATCCATAGCAAACTCAAGAAAAAGGGAATCATTCTTTTCTGTTTTTCTTTTCCAAATGGGCTTTATTGGTGCTTGCGAAGACCGAAACGGGAGAAAGAGTTCGTACGATGGACAAGAAGCATTTCTGTTTACATCAACAGCTGAAACAGAAAAATAATAATTGCGCGCCAGCTGATTTTTGTAGGGAGAAAAATTAAAAAAGGTATCCGTAATAATATCCCTGCTCAGCTCCTGCCATTCTTCCTTTTGAGAATAACGTATAAAAATACGGTAACCATATAAATCGGATGCCAAAGGTTTATTCCACCATAAATGGATTAAACTATCCTGCTGAATTTCTCCATTCAAATCATCAACCATGGGAGGCGGACCATCATCGGGTCGAAATACATACACCGAATTTGAAAACAATGTGTCTCCGCTTTCCCGAATCCAGCACCAGGTGAAATAAGCAGAATGTTCATTGGGGCTGAGCGCTGGAAAACCAGAAAACATTTCGGCTGTGAAATCCGAAGATTTTCGTTTTAACCAAAAGGATTTCTTCACCCATAAAGGTAAATTCTGTTGATTTAATTCCAGGTTTAAACGATTGCCCTCCAGCTTCCAGGATTTTATTTCCGGATACAGCGTGTCGTTTTCATAACAGACACAGGATTTAATCAATTCACCTTCCGATTGCGTACCGAAAGAGGTTCTTCCCTTTAAACGATAAAATCGTCGTCCAAACAATTGAGCGGTATCACTAATCCAATGGTGTTTTTGCTGATTAAGCGAAACCAGTGGACGTTGAAACAAATTTTCCCAGTGAAGAGAATCCAACGAATATTGCAAATCCCAATAGGGAAATCCTTCATTAGCAAATTCAATTCGTGTAGTTTTCCGGAAGCATGTCGCCCTAAAATCCGGTAATTTAGTTTCCGCTTGTTCATGAGGATTCACCTTTTCTATAAAGGCTTGCTCGCCGGAATAACGAGAGGTTAATCGAATTTGAAACGTGTTTATATCCTCCGGCATTTTCACTTTTATCCCCAAGGCCATAGCACGAAACAAAACGGAATCTGCGTCGCACAACAGTAAAACTAATCCTGCCAGATTTTTTTCTTTTTGCAAATCTTTTAATTCAGGTTCATCAATAAATTTTTTAAGGAATAAAAATTCCTTTTCCCGCAATGAATCATTCGACATCTGAAAAGCGGAAAGATCAGGAAGTACAGATTCTGTATAAATACGTTTTTGTGATTCTGTATGGATGAATTCCAATAAAAATCCGGCTCGGATGTATTGACGGGCATGGACATAATTCTCCGGGACCCACCTGAAAATAATTTCATCTTTCTTTACTAAATAGCTGAAATGAAGTTGCGCGTTGAGGGTTGAAAAGAGATTCAAGCCCAGTACGACTACGATAGAAATTATTTTTTTCATTGCGTCTGAATCTGACAGTTTTCTCCCAATTCCATATTTAATTCAAGATCTCCGCGAATCACTGATAGAATTTCATATTCACAACGAACTGCGCCATGAAGCCAGGTAGGGTGTGGTAATCTTCCTTCCAATAGCGCTGCCACATTTCCACTGAGAATAATGAGATCGAAATCGTGACCGGAAAATTCTCCTTTTACCCCAATGTTTCCCTGTAAAAAAGCATAAAGTCTCCCTTCAATAATTTTACCGTTCCAACCCACACGATCCGTGGACCCACTGCAATGCGCTGAGGCCCCAAAATCCGCCATCATCATGTCGAACCCTGCTCCATAGGAAAAGCTTCCGTATACCGTGAAAAAATCCCAACCTACCTCGCGATACATTCCTCCACCCAGACTCATCCCCATAGCAACACCACTTGCATCTTCCAGTGCCTGCGGATTACGCATTGCATCCAGTTGGTTGGAGCTGACTAATGGCTGAACTAAAGAAGGAACCGGTGCCATAGGTTCGAGGTTTTTACCCATAAGAAAATAGGCATTGGCAGAAGCAAAGTTCAACACATTCACCTGTGCCGGCTGCGTGGGACGACCAATTGCAACGCTCCAATTCTGCGGATCAAAATGCATATGAACCGATGCATTCCCCTGTACGGCATTAGGCACCCGCAACGAAGCCTGCATGGATGCATCAAATGTTTTTTCCGGAACATCATACAGCAAGGAAACCGTACCATAAACCGAGGCCGGTTTTTGTTGTCGCTCTGCTACAGAAGATAAAAAATATCCATTCCCATTGAGTGAAACCTGATCTAAACCTCCGTTCGAATTAAATGCCACTTCCAGCATCACATCGCCATTGAAAGATTTTTCATTGGGAGAAAAGGCTAGTCCTGCCCCCGCTCTAAAAATGGTTCCATATCCGGGATCAGGAAAATAAAGTTGTGTTCGCGGTGTGGCAGGCGGATTATAAAGCACAAGATTACTCTGCGCGGCATTGGTCCTGGTAGGCCGCATCTTATGAGACACTCCTCCAATTAGCCGGTTTATGATTAATGGTGTTGTTCCAATGGGAATATGTACCGGAACAAAAGCATCCAGTGCGAAATACCTAAAGGTGGATGTTCCAAAGCAAGCCTGAAGCGACAAGGGAGATTCGATGACATTCGGAATTTTTACATCGAGCTGACCAAAAAATCCTCTCCCATAATCCGGATCGTTCCGAAAAAAACGCAAGCTTCCATCCATCGAAAAAGCCTGCGTATGTGCAGCAAGGAATAAGTCATCTAAATAAACACCATCAAAACGATAATTACCTCCCTCTACCCTTGAACGAATTTCCATTCGCGCAGAAGAGGAAACACCTGTTACTTCATCATTCCCCAACTGGAATAAAACATGCATCCCTACTGCAGGAGCGCCATTCGGAGCAATAAAAACACCAATGGAATCTATGCTCACCGGATAATTGGCAAAGGAGGGTTGCCGATCGCTATAACCGAAATATCCACCAGAAATATAAGGGGCTAGTGTGGTAAACCGGAGTTGATTAAAATCTATTTTACCACTTGAAAAATCCTGGTCGCCAAATTCAATTTTCCCATTCAGCAGAAGTTCAGGTTTAAATTTCCCATTGAATCGAATGACCGAAATGGAGGAACTGGAATAAATTTCAGTTGTAGCATTAAACGCATGAAGCCTGACATTTTCTGCAGGGTTCAAACTAAAATTATAGTTGATGTTGTGATTATTATCTTCTAACAGCAAAGCATGAAATTGAAGACGATTGCTGCTGTCGAAAAGAGGGACGTCTATTTCACCATCCATTTCGCCGCCGTAAAACCGGTTTTGTTGAATATGGATGGCCAGTTTATCAATGGAAAAACGCCAGCCGGACATATCTCCCTTTTGATTTCCCATAAAATTTTCCGCAGAAAAAATTCCGCAAATACCCGATTCATCCATTAATACATTGCTTGCCGTAAACGTGGTGGGATTGTCATTGTGATTAAACTCCCGTGGCATGCTAATTTGTAATTGACGAAGAAAAAATCCGGTCCACCAATTCGATTTTTCTCCCTGATAATTGAGGGGGAAAATCATGCTGGGATGATTCATGTTTTGACTAAGATCCAGCACGGCTTCCGTTACGGAAAATTTCCAGTCTTCCATTCCTTTCAGGGTAAAAGGACTCAACTGAATTCCTGCAATAAGTGAATTCAAATCCTGACCATAAAATGTAAACGATGCTTCCACCTGATCTTTACCATCGGTTGGTATGAGGACTGAAGTTGAAAACCGTACGACTCCATGCAGATGTATACCCGAAAATCCATTGCAATCCCATTCCACCCAATTGGATCCGTCCGCCGCCAATGTCAGTTGCCGGTCTTCTCCCCAGTCGATTTGGTGCTCCGAAACTAACATCAATCGCGATCCGGTTCCACCCGCAATTCCGGCTGGTGTAAATGAAACATTTTTCGCAGCAAAAGCCATCTTATGATCCGTTCCGGGAAATTCAACGGCCATATAGGCATGGAATCGGGCATCCTGAGGAAAAAAACGAGCACTGTCCACCGCAATTACATAGCGTGCTCCCCCAATCTCGCGGACAATTCCGACAGGTAAATGATGCAAGGAGTTTTCACTTAGTGATCCAATGTATTTTTCCTGAGAAACAACCTGAGTGGTCGTCTCAATCACCTGCGCATAAGAAAGCTCCTGCGCAAGCAGATTCTCACTGAGCAGACATGAAAAAAGAAAAAGGGTCCTTAAAAACATAGGACCCCAAAACTATTGGAAAAAAATACCGATTCGGAAAATAAAAAAAGCGGAAGTTAAGATTCGGACAATTCAATAAAATCAATCGATCGTGGCAATAACTTTCAGCTCAATGGCAATGGGTGTTGGCAATGCATTAATTTCAACGGTGGTACGGCAAGGTTGATTGTCCTTAAAATAATCCGCATACACTTTGTTGAAGGTTCTGAAGTCGCGTTTCATGTTAACGAGGAACACCGTTACATCCACAATTTTATCCCAGGAAGAACCTGAATCTTCAAGCACTGCTTTTACATTGTTAAAAACGGAATGCACCTGCGCTTCGAAATCGAATTCTGCAAAATTTCCATTGTGATCAAGCTTTAATCCCGGAACATCCGAATCGTTGGCATTGGAATTGGCCACACGGGGACCCACACCGCTGAGGAATAATAAATTCCCAACCCGGCGGGCATGAGGATATAAACCAACCGGTTTTGGTGCATTAGAGGAAGAAATACGCTGATCGGACATAATTCAATTTTTTCCAAAATACGTCAATAATTTCCGAATAGAAAAATCGGCAAGTCGGCAATCGTTTCATTTTCTGATTATATTTAAATCATGAAATATTTATCCCTGATTTTTAGCGCTTCGCTATTGGTGTTTTCCTCTTGTGGAAATGAAAAACCGGAAGCAGAACAAGAAAAAAGTCCTGTTGAGGATTCAGTCGCAAAAGAATCTTACGTCTGGCCGGCTGAAATTGACACCTTGCTACATTCTTTCCCGCTGTTGCAGGATTCCATCATTCACATTGATTCGACGCTAATCCGGAATATTGAAAATAAGGACACCATTACCGGTGATGAAATCCGCTTTCTTTCGGCAAATTATCACAGCAATACCTTGTTTAGTTTTCAGAAATACAGTTTGGAAAATTATTTAGAAATGGATAGCATTATTGCTAATGGTCATTATGATGAATACCTCGAGCACATCGATATCGGCAACACCAAATACGTTAACGGAAAAAAACTTTTTTATCACCCGCTGGGTGATTCTTGTTTACTGTTCTTTTGGGCCATTCATTACCGCACCTATGAGGCTTGTCCCTGGGGCGAAGGCACCTATATTTTCATGACCAATGCCTATGCCGGTCGCATTTGCGAAACCATCTGTATTGGATTAGAGGATGCAGGTGGCGACCCTCCTGTGGCGGGATCTACTGATCGTTATGCGGAGCTGATGAGTGACGGACTTATTCGTATTCGTCAGCGGGACATTGGCGATGAGGACATGGATCAACCCAAGGTGGAACTTACCGAAGGTGAATTTGAATTTAAACTGGAAGGCGTCAAGATTAAAAGTGTAAAAGAAAATCCGGGTAAAGCCAAAATGGTACCCCGCAAATCAGTAGGATATTGATTCTTTATTTTTTGCCGTCCTCCAGCCATCAAACGCTGAAACGGGGCTTTCTTATTTAGCTATATTTGCATCCAAGAGATTTATTTATGTCCATTCAACACACCCTCGCCGGAATTGCTTCGGCATGTATTATTTTATCTTCCTGCACTTCTTCTACCAACGAGAATAAAACTGAAAAAACAGAGGTAAAGGACAGCGTTAAAATTGAAGCAGAGCCCAAAAAACAATTGGCCTTTGATACGCTCCTCACCGATGCCTCGCGTTTTATTGCGGGTATGCCAACACATAAATACCTCAAAGAAGAACAAGCAGCAGAATATTATTCTGAACATAAAACATTTACCGATGAGTCCTGGAAAATTACGCAGGACAGCATGATTAATCCGGTTCAGAAATGGTGCGCTGATAATAAAATTCAGGACCAGCGCGATTCGTTATTGTGTTTTTATCCCTTATCGGGACCCGATTTTTTATTCGGTAACGCTTTCTTTCCAACGGCAGATCACTTTGTGATGTTAGGTCTGGAACCACGTGGAAACATGGTCGATTTTCGCGAATTAAAAGAAGCAGAAATAATAAAATACCTGAGCGGAATTCGTCAGAGTATGAAATACATCAACAGCCGAGGATATTTTGTTACCTCACACATGTCGTCGGATTTCACAAAAGCGCATTTGAACGGCATGCTGCACATGATGTTGTATATGATGGCAAGAACCAATCACGCCATTGTTGATATTTACAATGTAAAAATTGATTCAACCGGAAAAGCAATACGCTTGGCAGAAGGAGAAAAATACACAGGCGATTCTCCGCTTGCTGTTAAAATAGAATTTTTATCGCCCGACGGAACGGAATTAAGAGATGCGTATTATTTTAAAATGAATGCAGCCGACGATTACCTGTTGAAACATACTGAATTTGAAACCTTCGTAAATGGTTTTGGTCACCGTGTTTCCTATATGAAATCCGCTTCCTGTGTTTTACAAAATACCCCATTTTCTGTAATGCGGAAATTGGTATTGAATTCAGACAAAGTATTGCAGGATGATACTGGTGTTCCGTATAAATATTTTCTCGACGACAGTACGTTTTCAATTTCCTTATACGGAACGTATAGTCAAACCATCGATGATCTGGACTGGTGTATGCAAAAACAGCTGAAAAAAGATCTTGAGGCATCCAAACATTATGGCAACCTTCCATTCAAAATTTCCTACAATGGAAATTACGGCGAAGGGATGATGATCTGGGCGGTTAAAAAGTAAACATCGATGCAGCAACTGCCGGTATTCGAAATAACAGATCAACTAAAAACTTCGTTATCGGAACATCCCATTGTTATTCTTCAGGCTCCTCCGGGTGCCGGTAAGAGTACCGGATTACCCTTAAAGCTCCTTCAGGAAACCTGGCTACAAGGAAAGAAAATCCTGATGCTGGAACCCCGCCGCATTGCTGCGCGGAATGTGGCCTTGCGTTTGGCGGAACAACTCCATGAAGAAATCGGAGAGCAAATAGGTTATCGCGTCCGTTTCGAAAATAAGGTTAGTGCAAAAACAAAACTGGAAATCCTTACCGAAGGAATTTTAACGCGCATGCTGCAACAGGACAATGCACTTGAACATGTTGGTCTCGTAATATTCGACGAGTTTCATGAACGAAGTTTACATGCGGATCTTGCTTTCACCCTGTGCAGAGAAATACAATCTGTTTTAAGAGACGATTTACGCATACTCATCATGAGTGCAACACTCGATGGGAAAGAATTATCTTCTCAATTAAATGATGCTCCTGTAATTGTTAGCGAAGGCAGACAATTTCCCGTTACCATAAATTACCGTGAATCGGATGAAAAAATTTCGATTGCAGAAAATGTGGTTAAAACCATTCGCATTGCACTCAACGAAACCAGCGGCGACATCCTCGCATTTCTTCCCGGAAGTGGTGATATCCACCGGGCACAACAAATGCTGGAAGAACAGTTAACAGGAATCAGTGTACAAGCCTTGTATGGCGATCTATCGTTCGATAAGCAACAAGCAGCATTGCTACCCGACAAAAACGGCAGAAGAAAAGTTGTATTAGCTACCAGCATTGCCGAAACCAGTTTAACCATTCAGGGAATTACAACTGTGGTTGATTCGGGTTATTCGCGCATTCCCCGTTTTGATCACAAAAGCGGATTTACAAAATTAGAAACGGTACCTGTTTCGAAAGATACAGCAGATCAACGTGCAGGAAGAGCAGGACGATTGGGTCCCGGCACTTGTTATCGCTTATGGAATGCAGCAAAACATTTACAATTAGCTGAGAAACGAAAACCGGAAATTCTGGAAGCAGATTTTGCTCCCACCTTACTGGAAATATATCACTGGGGTGAAAGCAATGTGGAGCAGTTAAAATGGATTACTCCTCCACCACCTGCCTCCGTTTCATTGGCAAAAAAAGTACTCATTGCATTGCAGGCCATTGAAGGAAATAAAATTACGGCAGAAGGGAAACATTTATTTTCCTTTCCCACTCATCCGCGTATTGCTCATCTTTTGCATCAGTCGCACAAACATCAATTAACTTCACTCGCTTCCGATGTTGCCGCACTTCTGGAAGAAAAAGATCCGCTCAGCAAAATGAATGAGGCCGATATTTCTCTTCG